>NZ_JBSHAM010000038.1:0-84217 GCF_053611505.1 Amycolatopsis sp. NPDC054798
CCCCCGGGCCGGGTGCGTCGTTCCCGCCAGACGCCGACTTGAAGGCGATCCCGCCGCGACGGCGGAGCCGGCGCCAAAGACACAGGCGCCAAATCACGACTCTCTGCGCAGCATCCGGCTCACGCCCGCCGCGACCGTCGTCGCGAGGATCCAGCCGGACGCGGTGAACCCGGCCGCCACCCAGTTGTCCGCCCCGTGCATGTACCAGCGCGTCTTGTTGCCGAAGTCGACGATCGGCACGAGCAGGTCGGCGGTGTAGATGACCGGATTCCACTGCAGACCGGAGTCCTGCTGGTTGACCAGGCAGCGCGGTCCGCTGGTCATGTAGCGGCCGGTGTGGTCGTTGACGCAGTCGTCTGTACCGAGGCCGAACCACAGGCTTCCGAGCACCAGCAGCGTGAACAGCCAGCCGAGCGCGCGGACCGGGCGGAAGCCGTAGCCGACCATGGACCGTTGCAGCCAGCTCCACACCCGGACGCCTGGGCCGAAGAACTTGAAACCCTTCGCGAGGGCTTCGTAGCGGAACTGCTGCTTTCTCAAGGCGACCGTCGACGCGTGCTCTTCGTTACCGGCTGCGCGCAGCGTCGCGGCGAGTTGGTCGTACGGTCCCGGGCGGTAGCCGCGCATTGCCTTGCGCAGCAACTCGATCCGGTGGTCCAACGCTTTGTCGTCGTCGAGGGCGATGCCGTGTTTCAAGGCGTCGTAACGGAAATCCTCAAGTTCGAGACCGTCGGTGGCGTTCCAGATCTCCACGTTGTCGGCCAGTGCACCGCAATGTGCCCTGCGCAGCCGCACCGAACCAGTCGGCGGCTCCGCTGGCGAGAGGATGAACTCGTCCGCCGTGACGTCACTGGCGTCGAGCGCGATCCCATGCGGGGCAAGAGATCCGAGCTTCGCGCCGTGCATGTCGAGCCGCCTGGCGATCTGCGCGCCATCGAGGTTCACGCCGCCCTCAGCGAGGAACGGCCGGTCCTTGTCCTCAGTCAGCACCACGTCGCGCCCGATCCGCGCGGTACGGATGTCGAGGGAGAAACTGCTCGAGTTCCGTTGCCCCGGCTCGGTAAGCAACGTGCCGAACATGTTCACGCTGCCGCCGATCTCCGCCCCCTGCAGCCGCAGGGTGCCCTGCAAGGTGGCGTCCGTCAGCTGAAAATTTCCGGAAATCTTGGCCCGGCGCGCGGAAAACACGTCTCGCCCCGGGTGCAGGAACATCGAATTCCAGGCAAGGAAGTTGCCGCCGACCGTGACGTCCGCGAGCCGGAGCTGCCCGATCGGCACCCGGAGGTTGGTCGCCTCGATGTCGCCGCCGACCGTGGACCCGTCGAGGTGCAGCGCCCGGTCGTAATACGGCGTCGCCCGCCCGCGCACCATGGTGATTTCGGCACCCGCGAGCCGCAGCGACCCGCCGATGCGCGCGTTGACCATCCTCAGTGTGCCAAATGCCCGAAGCCCGTCGGACAATTCGACGTTGCCGTCGACCTTCAGCCGATCCGCGACCAACGCCGGCCGAGGATCGAGGTACGGATCCCCGGACTTCCAGGCGTCCACGGCGATCGGCCCGCGCTGGTCGACCTGAAGCCGCGCCTCGCGCAGGACGATGTCACTGTCCACAGTGGCACTGGGGAAGTAGAGAACTCCCTTGGCGGAGAACCGTTTCCGCTCACTGGCCGGTCCGTAGTTGTCGACCTCGCATAGCAGGCTGCCGCCGATGTGCAGCCCGTTCCCGTTGAACGCGAAGCCGTCCGGGTTGTCGAACGTCGCGCCGGAGAAGTTGACGTTACCGCCAGTGCGCATGCCCGGCAGCCGCACCTCGCCCTTGGCGACCATCCGGTAGGCAAGGAGCGCACCGGTAATCACCAGCCGGTCGCCTTGGATGGCTTTCCCGTGCGGATGGCTGATCGTGGTCCGCGTGAGCACCACAGATCCGTCGATCACCGCGTCGGTGAGATTGACCGCGGCGTTGGGCATCCCGCGCTCGCGATCGTCCCCGCGCTGCACGGTCGTGGTCTCCAGCTCGAATCCGTCGGCTGCGATCTCCACAACGCTGCGAATTAGTCGGACGTCATTCCGGCTGCGCAAATTGCGCGCCCGCAGCCCGGGAAGCCAGCATTTCCGGAAAACGAGCCCGAGAAGAGTCGCCTCGCGCACATCCGGCGGATGCTCGAACCGGCAGCGTTCGAATTGGAAGAGAAAGTTGAGATCGGCCGCGCGCAGGTCGAGCGTGCCGGTGATGTAGGCGTCCTCGACCAGCACAATCGGCGCGTTGGTGGCCTGACGACGCCAGCGCATGAGGCCGCTGTTGCCAGGTTTGAGCAGGTCCGCGGCCTTCACCTCGTACCGTTTGTCGGGAACCCCGGCAAACGGATCAAGCGGCGGCAAGGTCGTATCGGTCGGCACGAGCCCCTTCTCCCCACGATCGTCGGCCCTCAGGGAATCGGATCAACGGCGGATGAGCAAGGGGCCGGGTGGAGTAGCGAACGTCCGCCCTTCGCCGCGGTCACCGAGCGCTCGCGGACGGCTACTGAGGTGAGCCACTGCCCGGGCGATCTTGCCCGAACGGCGGTCGCGGGGGGTGCGTGCCTGCTAAAGTCACTTCCCGGAGCTGATCAAGAACAGAGGGTAGGCCGCACCCAGGAAGCCGCGGCCCGTGCGGGGAGGCACGACATGCCAGACGGAACGTACAGCGGGTTGCAGGGCGTCCAGAACCAGATCATCTCGACGGCCCCGACCGCTCCTCCGCCCGGATCCGGGTTTGTACCGGGGGCCAACGCGGCGGTGCCGCCGCCTCCGGGAACGGGCATCGAAGCAGCGCCGGACTACGCGGCTCTGGGCAAGAAGCAGGCGTCAGCCGACTTCGCCGCCGCCTCCGGGAACAGCGGCTGGGAGTTCGACCCAGCAGCGATCGACGAGGTCATCAAGAGCCTGGAAGACAGCCTTGACGGCGATCACGAGCGGGCGCGCAAGCAGGCGAGGCTTCTGATGCAGATAGTCCCACCGGGCTCTGAAGTCGGCAGTCAAGGCTATGCCGACGTGGCGAACAAGTCGGGAACCGCGTACAACAGCTTCCTGACCGGGGCGGTGGAGTACATCACGGCGTACGTGGACACTTTGAAGCAGGTCCGCACGGCCTACCAGAACAATGACCAGAACGCCAAAGATCAGCTTCGTGCTGCCGGAAAGGTTGACTAAATGCGCCCCCGCAACTCTGTAGCCGCGCTGATCACCGCAGGCGCTCTCGCGTCGCTCACGGCATGCGGCGGGTCGACCGGCGGCACCGCCGCGCCGGCGTCGTCTTCGGGCTCAGCCCCGGTTTCCTCGCCGAACCCGGCTCCGAAAGTCGACCAGCCGATCAACAACACCTCCGGCGTCGAGAGCGACCCGTGCTCCGCCGTCAGCACCGCCGCCGTCGAAAGCGCCGCGAGCAAGACCAAGGAAATCCGGACTGAACGCTCGAATCTCGGCAATACGTGCGTCTGGGTCTTCGACAACAGCGGCGGGAACGTCAGTGCCGGCGTGGTGACCGGGAACAAGCAAGGCCTCAGCGCCCTCTACATCCAGAAGTCCCGGGGCGGCCTCACCACCTTCAAACCTCAGCCCGCGATCATGGGCTACCCCGCCGTGGTCTACGACAACGGCGGCGAAGCCGAGGGCTCCTGCAACCTCGCGGTCGGCATCCGAGACGACGTGACTTACACGGTTATTGCCCAGCTCCGCCACGACAGTCCCGTTTACAGCGATTCTTGCGGAATGGCTACCAAGATCGCGTCCGCCGCTATCACGCATCTGAAGGGTCAATAACATGACCTACAGCGGATGGGAGATCTACACAAAGATTCACGACCCGGGCGACACTTCGACGCTCGACAGCGCGCGCGACGCGTCCGGCGGGCTCAAGACCATCCACGAGAACGTTGTCCGGACTCTGACCGAGAGCCAAGCGAAGCTCAACGCGTTCTGGAAGGGCAAGGCCGCCGACACCGGCACCGCTGGCCTGACCCCGCTGATTCAAAGCTCGCAGATCGTCGCGGAGAACATGGACCGGGCACACCGCTCCATGCAGGAGCAGTCCGACGCGTTCAGGTACGTCAAACAGAACGCCCGGCAGGTCGCCAAGGACCGCCCTGACGATCAGAAGCTGACCGACTACGTCTCAATCGGCGCCAGC
Source organism: Amycolatopsis sp. NPDC054798 (assembly GCF_053611505.1). Classification (NCBI taxonomy): domain Bacteria; kingdom Bacillati; phylum Actinomycetota; class Actinomycetes; order Pseudonocardiales; family Pseudonocardiaceae; genus Amycolatopsis; species Amycolatopsis sp. NPDC054798. Next base: position 4,166 of record NZ_JBSHAM010000038.1, read on the forward strand.
GACGACGAAAAAGCAGCCGCGCAGTTCGATTCGGACACCAAGTTCAACGTCGAACTGTACGAGCCCTATTACCAGAGCACGCAACCGCGCAAGACCACGTTGGCACCGGACTATCCGGCCGCGCACGATCCGAACGTGTCGGCGACCGGCATTACTCCGGATCAGTCGACGCCAGGGACCACTGGCGGGCGAATCGGCTCGGGCGTTGGCCACCACTCGTCCGGTGGCGGGTCGTCGCACAACTACAGCGGCGGTTACACCGGCGGTCCCAGCACATACTCCGCTCCTCCTGGCGCGGCTGGCATGCAGGCACCTCCACCACCCGGTCACGGTGGGCCAGTGACACCGGTGACTCCGCCAATGCCGCCGAACGACAGCACCAGGGCGGCTTGGGCTGATCCCACACCTCCGACACCGCCGCCGACCGGGCAACCTCCCTCGACTCTGCCCGGGGGCGGGAACACCGGAAACGGCGGGATGAACGGTGCGTTCGGACCGGTCGGCGGGTTCGGCGGCTTCGGACCGACGAGCGGCGGTGGCGGCGGATTCGGGCCGGGCGGATCCGGGTCTGGCGCTGGCTCCGGCGGCGCGGGCAGCCCGGGAAGCGGCGGACCGCGAGGCGTCGGCGCAGGCACCGGCACCGGCGCGGGAGCGCTCGGCGAGGGCGCGGCGCGATCGGGCATGGGCGGCGGCGCGGGCGCGGCCGGAGCGAAGGGTCAGCCCGGCATGGGCGGCATGGGCGGCGGCAAGGGCGGCAAAGGCCCCGAGGACGAAGAGCACCAGCGCAAAATCCTCCTGGCCGAGGAGGACCCCGACTCGATTTTCGGGGGTTACGACGGCAATCGGCCGACGCCGCCGGTCATCGGGGCTTAGCGGAATGGGCAGGGGGAGGGAAAGTCGGTGCTGCGCAAGCCCGTTGAGCTGAGTCTGCAGACCTTCGAGGTGCTGCTGGAGCGGCTTAATCTCGGCGACATCCACCCGACGCTGGTCCGCGGCGCGCTCTGGTACTCGCCTGAGGAGCGGAGGCAGCTGGCCGCCGACACTGACCGCGAGTTGCATGGCGTCGGGCTGATGCAACGCGGACGTCTCGTCGACGACTTCGTCGAGACGATGCATCTGCTGCAGCGGCCCGGCGTCGAGTACTACTCGTGGGTCAAATCGGAACGTGGCGAAAGGACAGTGCGCGCGGCGGCAAGCGGCCGGGACGCGGCGACTGTTGTTGCGGTGAACCAGAAGCTGTACATCTCGCCGTGTTCGGCGGATACGTTGGTTCGGGAGTTCATCGCGTTGCTGCCGGAAGCGCCAGCTGCGCGGGTCTTGTCGCTCAATTGTTCCGATGAGGACTTGAATCTGGCTAAGAGTGGCGGACAGCCGTCCGGTCGGACGAGTCCGAGCCTTCGCGACGCCAAGCAGGTACTGCAGTGGCTTGAGAAACCGCATACGTACTTCGGGCGGCTGTACGTCGCGGTCCGGGACAGCCGCGGGAAGCGGCGGCGCAACGAGAATCCTCCTGGGTGGGCGGATATGGAAGAGGGACGGATTCTGTTCGGGGTGGACAAGTCCGGATGGATCAGCCTTGCCGGGGCTGGGCCGCAGGAGATGGCGAAGAAGCTGCAGCAGTTGGAGAACGAGCTGCGTTCTGGGCGTTGACCCCACAGTCTTGCAAGGGAGACAAATGCGGTCCCTGAGCTTTGCTGCGGCACTTATCACCGCAGTCGGCCTTTCGTCGGCTGCGGCGTGCAGTGGCACCAACAGCGGCGCGGCGCTGCTCTCATCGGCGGCAGCCCCGACGTCCTCGGCGAACACTGCCCCAAAAGTGGAGCAGCCGATCAAAGACACAGCACGCTTTGAGACAGACCCATGTTCCGCCATTGCCACCGATGCCATAGAGAAGATCGGCGGCAAAGTAGCGAGAACTAAAGTGGAAAACTCCGTGACCGACAAGACTTGCGCCTGGGTCTTCAGCCGCGGCGGCAACTTCAGCGGCAGCCTGGTGACCGGAAATACGCATGGCCTCAACGGGGTTTACCTTCAACACGCGAACGGTGCCATCACATACTTCAAAACCCAGCCGGCCATCCAGGGCTATCCGGCGGTTGTCTACGGCCGAGGTCAGCCGCCGCCCGGAATATGTGCCCTTGCCGTCGGGATCCGCGACAACCTCACTTACACGGTCGTGACCCAGCTCAGGCAAGAAAGCCCCGTGTACGCGGATCCTTGCGGCACAGCGACCAAACTCGCCGACGCGGCGATCTCCCGGATGAACGGTCGATAAGTCCGCTCAACCGCAAAGAAAAAGGCCGCCCGGAGAATCTCCGGGCGGCCTTCGCTCTCAAGCGTTCGGGTTCAGCACCCGGGACAAGAACGCCTTAGTGCGTTCATGTTTCGGGTCCCCGATCACCTCATCCGGAGAACCGGACTCCACGACAACCCCGCCGTCCATGAAGAAGACCTTGTCGGCTACCTCGCGGGCGAACTGCATTTCGTGGGTCACCACGACCATCGTCATCCCGTCCTTGGCCAGCTGGCGCATGACGCCAAGGACATCACCCACCAGTTCTGGGTCCAAAGCGGACGTTGGCTCGTCGAAGAGCATCAGCTTCGGTTGCATGGCCAGCGCCCGCGCGATGGCGACGCGCTGTTGCTGGCCACCGGAAAGCTGGCCGGGATAGGAGCGCGCCTTGTCGGCCAGGCCGACCCGGTCCAGCAGTTCCAGCGCGCGCTCCCGGACCTGCGCCTTCGGCTCCCGACGCACCTGCACCGGGGCCTCCATGACGTTTTCCAGCGCCGTCATGTGCGGGAACAGGTTGAACCGCTGGAAAACCATGCCGATGTTCTTGCGCTGCTCGGCGATTTCCTTGTCTCGCAGCTCGTGCAGCCGGCCGCCGCGTTCACGGTAGCCAACCAGCACGCCATCGACATACAGCCGGCCGGCGTCGATTTTCTCCAGGTGGTTGATGCAGCGCAGCAGGGTGGATTTGCCGGAACCGGACGGGCCGATCAGGCAGAGCACCTCTCGGTCGTGCACCTCCAGGTCGATGCCCTTGAGCACGTCCAGGGAGCCGAAGCTCTTGCACACCTTTTGCGCGGAAACGACGGGAGTCACTGCACCGCACCCCCGGATCCGCTGCCACCGCGGCCGAAGCGGTAGCCCAGCATTCGCGCTCCCCACCTGTTCTTCTGCGCGGTCGCCCGTGAAGTTCCCCGGGCGAAATACCGCTCAATGTAATACTGCACGACCGTCAGCACCGACGTCATGAACAAATACCACGTCGCGGCGACAATCAGCAGCGGAACTGTCTTGTAGTTCTGCGAATAAATCGTCTGCGCCGACACGAACAGCTCGAAGTATCCGATCACGACCACCAGCGACGTGGTCTTCAACATCGAGATGGTCTCATTGCCGGTGGGCGGGATGATCACCCGCATCGCCTGCGGCAGGATGATCCGGCGCAGGGTCTTGCCCCGGCTCATGCCCAGTGCGGACGACGCTTCCAGCTGGCCACCGTCTACCGACTGGAGGCCGCCGCGGACGATTTCCGCCATGTACGCCGCCTCGTTCAGGCCGAGGCCCAGCAACGAGGCGACGAACTGGTTGATCAGCGTGTTCGTGTCCCAGCTGATGAAGGTCGGCCCGAACGGAATGCCGAGACCGATCTTCGGATACGCCAGCGCCAGGAAGTTCCAGATCACCAGTTGAGCGATCAACGGCGTGCCGCGGAACAACCAGATGTAAATCGACGCCGCTCCCGACATCAGCACGTTCGGCGACAGCCGCATCACCGCGAGCAGTACGCCGCCGACAATGCCGATGAGCATCGAGAGCACCGTGAGCAGCAACGTGTTCCGCAGGCCGTTGAGAATCCGGTTGTCGAAAAGGTACTGGCCGACAACCGGCCACTCCAACGCGGAATTCGTGACGACACTGCGGATCACGATGAACGCGAGGAACACGATGATCACGCCGGCGATCCAGCGTCCGTAATGCCGGACCGGGACCGCCTTGATCGGGGTGGTGTCGGCCTCCTGCCAGGAGTCGGCGGGGCCGGGGGGAGTGGACACGAGTGACTACGTCCTCAGTTTCTTCAGGAAGCGGACGGTTCTTCAGGAAGCGGACGGGTTGATCTCCGACTTGGCGATGGCGCCAGAACCCGACAAGCCCCACTTGTCGAGAATCTTCTTGTAGATCCCGCTGTCGATGAGCTTCTGGACGGCGCCCTGCACCGCCTTGCCGAAGTCACCGCTGCCCTTCGGCAGCACGATCCCGTACGGCGCGGTGTCGTACGGCTGGCCTTCGGCTTCCAGCTGGCCGCCGGTCTGCTTCACCGCGTAGTCGATGACCGGCGAGTCAGCCAGTTCGGCCTGCACGCGCTTCGCGGTCAGCGCCAGGTTCACGTCGGTCTGCGCCTGGAACTGGGTGATGTTGATCGGCTGCTTGCCCGCCTTGGTGCACGCGGTGTTGCGCTTGCCGAGGTCGTCGACCTGCGTGGTGCCCTTCTGCACGGCCACATTCTTGCCGCACAGGTCGTCCACGGACAGTTTGTCCGGATTGCCCTTGAGCACTGCGAGCGAGGTGCCCGCGCTGTAGTACGAGATCATGTCGACGGTCTGCATCCGCTCGGCGTTGACCGTGAACGACGAGATGCCCATTTCGTACTTCTTCGCCGAAATACCGGGAATGATGCCGTCGAACGCCGAGTTCTGGAACTCCGTCTGCACGCCCAGCACTTGGCCGACCGCGGTGGCGATGTCGACGTCGAAGCCGGTCGCCTTGCCGTTCTCGACGAATTCGTTCGGCGGGTAGGTCTGGTCCTGCCCGATCACGATCTTGCCGTCGGCCTTGATCTCCGCGGGCACGAGCGCGGCCAGCGCCGCGTCCTTCTGCGCGGCCGGCGCGCTGTCGGTCCCGCCGGGAGCCTGGCTGGAACCCGCGTCGGTGCCGCCAGCTCCGTTGCCGCCCGCGCCGCACGCCATCGTCATGCCGACGAGCGCGAAGGCTGGGAGAAGGGCGAGTGCCTTCATTTGCTGTCCTCGGGCCACTTCGTCACTCCTCGTAGTTCTCAAGGGTTGAGAGCTGGCATATTGCCACTCGGAAGCGGGTATGCACAGCACTGCTGCGTCACGGGGAAGTTTCGCACAGGACAGGCCGGAAGACGGGTGTCACGGCCGCCGCGCACGGTAAGTCAGGATGTCCCCCATGAACAGCAACCCCGGTCCCCGGCTGCCGCCAGCCGGACGACGTGCGCGAACGGTGAAAGGCCGCCGCGCGGCCCGGCCCGGCGCGCAGTTCGACGGCTACCTCGCCCCGGAGCCGCCGCACGCTGGCGCGTACGACGAGATGTTCGCGCCCGACGGCACGGTCCGCGGCCCTTACCGAGCGCTGTACGGCTCGATCGCCGCGCTCGACGCCAGCGATCTCACCAACCGCTCGCAGGCCCTCGATCGGGCGATGGTGGACCAGGGGATCACGTTCTCGCTCTCCGGCCAGGAGCGGCCGTTCCCGCTCGACCTCGTGCCCCGCGTCATCCAGGCGACCGAATGGTCCCGCCTCGAACGCGGCGTGACCCAGCGGGTCCGCGCGCTGGAAGCGTTCCTCGCCGACGTCTACGGCGACCGGCAGATCCTGCGCGACGGCGTGCTGCCGCGCAGGCTGATCACCTCGTGCGAGCACTTCCACCGCGAGGCGTACGGGATCAAACCGCCCAACGGCGTGCGGATCCACGTGTCCGGTGTGGACCTGGTCCGCGACGAAGAGGGCACCTTTCGTGTCCTGGAGGACAATCTCCGCAACCCCTCCGGCGTGTCGTACGTGATGGAGAACCGGCGCACGATGGCGCGCGTGTTCCCGGACCTGTTCGCGCGGCATCGGGTCCGCCCGGTCGGTGACTACGCGTCACATCTGCTTCGCGCGCTGCGAGCGGCGGCCGCGCCGAACGTCGCGGACCCGATGGTCGTCGTGCTCACCCCTGGGGTCTACAACTCGGCCTACTTCGAGCATTCGCTGCTGGCCCGGCTGATGGGCGTGGAGCTGGTCGAAGGCCGCGACATGTTCTGCCGCGACAACGTGGTCTACCTGCGCACCACCGAGGGCGAACGCCAGGTCGACGTCATCTACCGGCGGATCGACGACGGATTCCTCGACCCGGTGCACCACCGGCCGGATTCGGTGCTCGGCGTCGCGGGCATCCTCAACGCCGCCCGCGCGGGCAACGTGGTGGTGGCGAACGCGGTCGGCAACGGCGTCGGCGACGACAAGCTCGTCTACACCTACGTGCCGGAAATGGTGCGCTACTACCTGAACGAGAAACCCATCCTGCCCAATGTGGACACCTTCCGCTGCTGGCTGCCCGACGAGTTCGACCACGTCATGCAGCACGCCGACGACTTGGTGATCAAACCGGTCGAGGGTTCCGGCGGATACGGCATCGTTTTCGGACCGGAGGCGTCCAAAAAGGAGCTGGACGCGGTGCGCCGCAAGGTGCGCGCGAACCGGCGCGGCTGGATCGCGCAGCCGGTGGTGCAGCTGTCCACCGTTCCGTCCAAGGTGGACGACCGGCTCGCGCCGCGCCACGTGGACCTGCGGCCGTTCGCGGTGAACGACGGCAAGGACATTTTCGTGCTGCCCGGCGGGCTCACCCGGGTCGCGCTGCCCGAGGGCAGCCTGGTGGTGAACTCCTCGCAGGGCGGCGGATCGAAGGACACCTGGGTGCTCGCTTCGCGGTCCTCGACGTCCGAACAGGAACTGGACCGGCCAGCACTCGGCGATGTGTCCGTTGTGGACGGTGTCGCCGCCGAACAGGGCCCGGAACTGTCCACTTCGCAGCAGCAACAACAGCAACAACAGAGCTGAGGGAGGGAAACCATGATGCTGGCCCGCAACGCGGAGTCGCTGTACTGGATCGGCCGTTACGTCGAACGCGCCGACGACACCTCCCGCATCCTGAACGTCTCGGTGCATCAGCTGCTGGAAGACGCGAGCGTCGACCCGGACCACGTCAGCCGTCAACTGCTCGCCGTGCTCGGCATCCCGTTCGACGCGGGCGACGCGCTCGACGTGTGGAAGCTGACCGAACTGGTCGCCTACGCGAAGGACAATCCGTCGTCCATCGTCGGTTCGATCAACTCCGCCCGCGAGAACACCCGCGGTGCGCGCGAGGTCGTCTCGACTGAGCTGTGGGAATGCCTGAACGCGACCTGGAACGCGGTGCCGGACCGGCAGCGTTACGCCCGCCGCGCCGGACCGCACGCCTTTCTGTCCTTTGTGGAGGAACGGGCGGCGATGTTCGCCGGGCTCGCCGATTCCACGATGAGCCGCGACGACGGCTGGCTTTTCCTGGTACTCGGCCGATCGGTCGAACGCGCGGACATGGTGGTACGGCTGCTGCTTTCGCGAGTTTCCGACCGGGCGTCGTCTCCGGGATGGATGACCGTGCTTCGCTCAGCGGGCGCGCAGGACACTTACCTGCGCACCAACCGTGGCGCGCTTGATGCCGCACGCGTGGTGCAATTCCTGCTAAGGGACACACTGTTCCCGCGTTCGGTCTTCCACGCTTTGCGCCAAGCGGAAGATTGCTTGCGGCAGCTGGATCCCGGGATCAACGCGCGGGGCAACGAAAAGTCCGAGGCCGTACGGCTGCTCGGACGTGCCCGCAGTGAGCTGGAATTCCTCCACCCCGCGGCGCTGCTGGACGATCTGCCGCGCCGGCTGCGCGGACTGCAGGAAGCGATCAAGGAAGTCGGGGAAGCCGTGTCCATCCAGTACTTCCACACGTCGCCGTGGGTGGCGTGGAGCGGCGCGGAGGTGTCCCTGTGAGCTGGCAATTGCGGGTGACACACCGAACCGGCTACCGGTACGCGACCCCGGCCACCCAGTCGTACAACGAAGCCCGGCTCACCCCGCGCTCGGACCGGCGGCAGACCACTTTGGCCACTCGCATCGAAACGTCCCCGGCCACGAGGGCCTATCGCTACACCGATTACTGGGGCACCGACGTCACGTCATTCGACTTGCACGCGCCGCACACCGAGTTCACCGTGCTCGCGACGTCCGTGGTGGAGACCGCGGACGAAGCGGAACCGGTGCGCTCGGCGACGTGGAAGGACCTGCAGAGCGAGACCGTCCGCGATCAGCGCACGGAGTTTTTGACCCCGACGCCGTACACGCCGAACGATCAGGAACTGTCCAAACAGGCCCGAGCGCTGCGCAAGGGCCTCGACCCGGCGGACGCGGTGCTCGCGATCTGCGGCTGGGTGAACGAGCAGTTGAAATACCAGCCCGGAACCACTGGTGTACACAGCACGGCGACCGATTCGTGGCGAGCACGCGAGGGCGTGTGCCAGGACTTCGCGCACGTCTCGCTGGTGATGTTGCGGGCGATCGGCATCCCGGCGCGGTACTGCTCGGGGTACCTGCACACGAAACCGGAGGCGAAGCTCGGCGAGAAGGTGGAGGGCGAGAGCCACGCCTGGGTCGACGTGTGGACCGGCGGCTGGTGGGCGCACGACCCGACGAACGCGATCCCGGTGGGACCGCGGCACGTGTGGGTTGCGACCGGGCGGGATTACGCGGATGTGGCCCCGCTGAAGGGGATCTTCACCGGGGCCAGTCAGTCCACTTTGGATGTTTCGGTGGAATTGACCCGGCTGGCTTAGTCACGCGACCTGGCGGCGGCGGGAAACCGCCAGCAGCCACAGCAGGTACCCGCCGCCCAGCGCGGCCGCGACCACGCCCACCGGCAGCAGCGAAGCGTCCAGCACGCGCTGCCCCACGAAGTCCGCCGCCAGCACCAGCACCGCGCCCATCGCCGCGGAAGCCACCAGGTTCGGTCCCGGCCGGCGGGTCAGGCGGCGAGCGAGCTGGGGTGCGGCGAGGGCGACGAACGGGATCGGCCCGGCCGCGGCGGTCGCGGAAGCGGCCAGTGCGACCGCCGCCAGCAGCACCACCGCACGCACTCGCGGCACCGCGACGCCGACCGCGACGGCCGCGTCATCGCCCATTTCCAGCATCCGCAGCGCACGGTGGTGCACGAAGAGGAACGGCGAAAGCACCACGACGGCCAGGCACAGCGGGACGAAGTAGTTCCAGTCGCGGCCCGCGAGGTCACCGGTCAGCCAGCCGACGGCCTGCGCGGCGGCTTCGAGTTTCGCTTGCACCAGCAGGTAACCGTTCACCCCGGCCAGCACGGCGCTCACCGCGATGCCCAGCAACACCAGCCGTGAGCTGAGCAGACCGTGCGGGGCACACAATGCGGTGACGATCAGGGCAGTGAGCAGGCCGCCCGCGATCGCGCCGACGGAGACCAGCCCGGGGCCCGCGCCGAACAGCAGGATCATCATGATCCCGCCAGTAGCCGAGCCGGTGGTGAAGCCGATGATGTCCGGACTGCCGAGCGGGTTCCGGGTCACCGTCTGGAAAACCGTGCCCGCCAGCGCGAGCGCGACGCCGACGAGGATCGCCACCAACGCTCGCGGCAGGCGGCCGGTGACGACCAGGTACTGCGCCTTCGTGCCGGAACCGGCGAGCGTCTGCAGCACTTCGGCCGGAGACATCTCGTAATCCCCAGTGCCCACGGCGAGCACCAGAAGCACCGCTGCCACCAGGGCCAGCAGTCCGACGACCACCCACGTCCTCATCGCCGCACCGCCTTCAGCCGCCGCGCCACGACCACGAAGGCGATGCCGCCGATCACGTCCGTCATCACGCCCACCTGGATTTCGCCGTTGCCGCCGAGCAGCCGCCCGAGCACGTCGCAGCTGAGCAGTAATACCGGCCCGAGCAGCGCGGACAACGGCAGCACCCACCGTTCGTCCTGGCCGACCAACGCACGCACGACGTGCGGGATCATCAGCCCGATAAAGGCGATCGGGCCGCACGCCGCGGTCGCCGTCGCGGAGAGCAAGCCGACCGCGACCATGCCGACCGCCCGGGTCAGCGCGGGGTTCGCGCCGAGGCCGCGCGCGCTGTCGTCGCCGAGCGCGACTGCGTTCAGTGGCCGCGCGAGCACTCCCGCGATCACCAGGGCGGCCAGGAAGAACGGCAGCAGCCCAGCGAGGCTGTCGAGGTTCCGGTTCACCAGCGAGCCGACGAGCCAGTACCGCATCTGGTCAAGGCTGTGCGTGTTGATCATCTGCATGCCCTGGTTGATCCCGACGAACACGGCCTGCACCGCGACGCCCGCGAGCACCAGCCGCAGCGGGCTCACCGAACCGCCGATCACCGTGACCAGGACCGTTCCGGCCAGCGCGCCGAAGAAGGCGAACCAAACCAGTTGCTGCGGCGAGGACACCGAGAACACCGCACCGCCAAGGACGATCGCGACCGCCGCGCCGTGGTTGATGCCGAGCAGGCCAGGGTCGGCGACCGGGTTGCGGGTGATCGCCTGCAGCAGCGCGCCGGCCAGCCCGAGTCCGACGCCGACGGCCAGCCCGAGCACCGTCCGCGGCAGCCGGTCGTCGCGGATCACGACGTCCTCGAACGTGCCGCTGTAGGAGAACAACGCGTGCCAGACGCTGCCGAGTGGCAACCGGTTGGAGCCGAAGGCGATGGACAGCACCACCACCGCGACGAGTGCGACGAGCGCCGCGACCAGGACTGTCGCGCGGACGCCCCAGCGCCGGGATGTGACGCGCTCCCCAAGCAGGACCATGGCGTTCACCCTAAGGCAAGGCTAACCTCAGGCGGTACCTCACCCGATCCTCCGGAGTTCCGATGACCATCTCACCGGCGCGGCTGTCCCGCCGCGGATTCCTCGCAGGCACCGCCGCCGCGGGCACCCTCGGCCTGCTGAGCGCCTGCGGGTACAAAGACGACCAGCCGGCGGCGGGCGGCGGCGCGACGTGGTCCTTCACCGACGACCGCGGCCGCAAGCTCAGCGGCGAGCGTCCACAACGGATCGTCGCACAGGTGACCGCCGCCGCCGCGCTGTGGGACTTCGGCGTGAAATCGGTGGGTATCTTCGGCCCGTCGCGGCTGCCGGACGGCAAGACCGACCCGCAGGCAGGCGGCGTCGACCTGAAGACGGTGACGTCGCTGGGCAACGTCTGGAACGAGTTCAACTTCGACAAGTACGTCTCGCTGAACCCGCAGCTGCTGGTCAGCGTGATCTACCTGAAGCAGCAGATGTGGTACGTGCCGGACACCTTGGCGGACAAGGTGGACAAGGCCGCGCCGAGTGTCGGCATCGGACTGCAGGACATCGCGATGCCGCAGGGGATCGCGAAGTTCGAGGCGCTGGCGAAGGCGCTCGGCGCGGACGTCGCGACGCCGGAAATCCAGCAGGCGAAAGAGAAGTACGAGGCAGCGGACGCCAAGTTCGCCGAGGCGGTCAAGAAGACCGCCGGGCTCAAGGTGCTGCTGCTGTCGGCACAGAAGGACACGACGTACGTGGCCAACCCGGCGAAGTTCGCGACCTCGAAGCATTACCAGGAGAAGGGGATGCAGTTCGTCCTGCCGGAGAAGCCCGACGAAAGCCAGGGCGGCTACTACGAGCAGGTGAGCTGGGAGAACGTCGGCAAATACTCGGCCGACGTGATCATGTACGACTCGCGCGGCGGCTCGCTGTCGCTCGGCCCGGACGGGCTCGGCGGCGTCCCGACCTGGCAGCAGCTGCCCGCGGTTAAGGCGGGCAAGCTGATCCCGTGGAACAACGAGACGCCGTTCTCGTACCAGCGGTTCGCCCCGGAGCAGACCCGGATCGCCGACGCACTGGCCAAACTCGCCTAAGCACCCCAATGTGGCATTGGGTGCATGCGACGCACCCAATGTGGCATTGGGTGCATGCGACGCACCCAAAGTGGCATTGGGTGCGTGAGATGCACCCAATGCCACATTGGGGCGTTCGCCGGGTCAGCTGCGGGCGTGCGCGTCCAGCAGGTGCGCCACCGCTTCGGTGACCTGCTGGGCGTAGTCCAGGTTCAGCCACTCATCGGGCACGTGGATGTTCGAATCCGCCCCGCACGCGCCGGTGACCAGGAACTGCGCCCGCGGGTACTTCTCGCCGAGCAGGCCCATGAACGGGATCGACCCGCCCATGCCCGCGGCGCGGTGCGGGCGGCCGAACACCTCGTCGTCGACCCGGCGCAGCGCGTCGGTCAGCCACGCGGCTTCCTCCGGCGCGTTCCAGCCGTTCTCCGCCTGCTGGTCTTCGGCGATGGTGACCTTCGCGCCGTACGGGACATCCGTGGTCAGCGCCCGCTTGATCGCCGCCAGCGCGTCCTCCGCGACCGCCGTGGGAGGCAGGCGGAAGCTGAGCGTGAGCGTGGTGCTCTGGCGCAGCACGTTGCCTGCTTCGGCGGGCTTCGGAAGTCCTTCGCCGCCGATGATCGACAGCGTCGGCCGCCAGTAGTTGTTCAACAGCAGCTCAAGCGCGTCCTCGGACACCGTCTTTCCGCCGCTCACCAACGGGAACGCAGTGCGCAGCGCTTCCGGAGCCACTTCCGCGACCGCCTCGATCTCGGCGCGGCGGCTGGCCGGCACCTCGACGTTCAGCTCGGACAGCTTGATCTCGCCGGTTTCCGCGTCCTCGATCCGCTCCAGCAGCTGCCGCAGCACGCGGAACGAGCTGGCGACGACGCCGCTGGCCAAGCCGGAGTGCTGCGCGGTGGCGAGCAGCTGGACGTTGACCGTCAGGTGCACCATGCCGCGCAGGCTGGTGGTGAGCCACAGCCGCTCGTAGTCCATGCCGCCCGCGTCGAGGCACACGACGAGGCTGACTTCGCCGAGCCGCGCGCTCAGGTGCTCAAGGTAGGCGGGCAGGTCCGGGCTGCCGGATTCCTCGCCGGTTTCCAGCAGCAGCGCGATTCGCGCGTGCTCGCCGCCGGCCGCGTGCACCGCTTCCACCGCGGCACTGGCCGCGTACCCGGAGTAGCCGTCGTCCACCGAACCGCGGCCGTACAAGCGACCGTCGCGGATCACCGGCGTCCACGGGTCGAGGCCCTCGGACCAGCCGCCGACCGGGGGCTGCTTGTCGAGGTGGCCGTACATCAGGACAGTGCCTTTGTCGGTCGCGCCCGGGGTGGCCGGCACGTCGACGAACAGCAGCGGGGAACGGCCTTCCAGCTCGATCACCTCGATCCGCGCGCCCGGCAGGTCGCGCCCTTCGAGGTAGCTCTTGACGTGCTGGACGGCGGCGGCGAGATGCCCGGTCGACGCCCAGTCCGCGTCGAACGCCGGGGACAGCGCGGGGATCGCGACCAGACCGGACAGGCTCGGCGTGACGTCGTTGATCCACGTCGAGACCACAGATTCGCGTACGGATTTTTGTTCCACAGCGCCATCTTGCCACGGTGACCGACGTCACCGGTGCGACCGAACGTCGTGAGTGCTGATCGCGGCGAGAACCGCGACAGGCGCTCACGAGGGCAGGTGGGACGCGGGATGGCCACCCGACCATCGCCTCTCCCATACTCGGGCTTCCAAACGTTTCCGCTGTTCAGCGAGGTTTTCTCAGCAACAAATCAGCAACTGCCGCTCTCCATCGGAGCAATTCTCGTGCCAGGATGTGCCCACGAACCGTCAACGCCGACGGTGGCCGGGAGCCTCGGACCCGAGGAGCCGGTCCCCGCCGGTGCAGTCGCTGTGGCCGCCACAAGCGGCCGCTCGCGGCGCCGACACCGAGGAGAACAGCTCATGCCGTCCGAACAGTGGACGCACCCGGAACCTGGAGACGGGCCGGCCGCCGTAGCGGCTCAGCCTTCCCCTGAACAGGTGATCGCCGGTTTGCGAGCGACAAGCGAAGGTGGCGCTGAGCTCACTCAGCTGCTCACCCCTGAGGGCCAGCGAGTCCCGTCCGAGCGGTTCGACCGCTACGTGGCGGACGTCGACGACGAAGCGCTGAAGAACCTCTACCGCGACATGGTGCTGGTGCGCCGCGCGGACCGCGAAGCCAACGCGATGCAACGCCAGGGACAGCTGGGCATCTGGGTGCCGCTGCTCGGACAGGAAGCCGCGCAGGTCGGGTCCGGTCGCGCGCTTCAGCCGCGGGACATGGCTTTCCCGAGCTACCGCGAACACGGCGTCGCCTACACCCGCGGCATCGACATGCGCGACCTGATCGGGATTTTCCGGTGCACCGACCACAGTGGCTGGGACTACCAGGCGCACCGGTTCCACCCGTACACCATCGTCATCGGCAACCAGGTGCTCAACGCGGCTGGTTACGCGATGGGCCAGAAGTTCGAAGGCAAAGTCGGAGACGAGGGTGGCGAGGCCACCATCTGCTACTTCGGTGACGGCGCGACTTCGCAGGGCGACGTCCACGAAGGTTTCGTGTGGGCCGCGGTGTACGACGCGCCGCTGGTCTTCTTCTGCCAGAACAACCAGTGGGCGATTTCCGAGCCGACCGAACGCCAGTCGCGGCTGCCGCTCTACCAGCGCGCCCGCGGCTACGGCTTCCCCGGGATCCGCGTGGACGGCAACGACGTCCTCGCCTGCCTCGCCGTCACCCGGTGGGCGCTGGAGGAATGCCGGCACGGCAACGGCCCGGTGCTGATCGAGGCGTTCACCTACCGGATGGACGCGCACACCACCACCGACGACCCCACCCGCTACCGGCTCTCGGACGAGCTGGAGGAGTGGAAGCTCAAGGACCCGATCGAGCGCGTGCGCGCGTTCCTGGCCCGGGGCGGGCACGCCGACCAGGCGTTCTTCGACAGCGTCCAGGCCGAGGCCGACCAGTTCGCCGCCGAACTGCGCGAGTACACCTTCAACATGCCGGAGCCGCCGCCGGACCGGGTGTTTTCCCAGGTGTACGCCGAACCTTCGCCGGTGCTGGAAGCGCAGCGCGAGGAGTATCTGTCCTATCTCGACGGTTTCGCCGCGGCAGGTGAGCACTGATGACTGACTTGCAGAAGCTCACGATCGGCAAGGCGCTGAACCTCGGTCTCCGTCGTGCGATGGAGGAGGACCCGAAGGTCCTGATCATGGGGGAGGACGTCGGCAAGCTCGGCGGCGTCTTCCGGATCACCGACGGACTGCAGAAGGACTTCGGCGAGCAGCGCGTGCTGGACACGCCGCTGGCCGAATCGGGCATCATCGGCACCGCGGTCGGCCTCGCCGTGCGCGGATTCCGGCCGGTGTGCGAGATCCAGTTCGAGGGGTTCATCTTCCCCGGCTTCGACCAGATCTCCTCGCAGCTGGCGAAACTGCACTACCGCACGCAGGGCAAGGTCAAGATGCCCGTCGTGATCCGGGTGCCGTTCGGCGGCGGGATCGGCGCGGTGGAGCACCACTCGGAGTCGCCGGAATCGCTGTTCTCGCACATCGCAGGCCTGAAGGTGGTGTCGATTTCGAACGCCGTGGACGCCTACTGGGGCATCCAGGAGGCGATCCGCTCGGACGACCCGATCCTCTTCTTCGAGCCCAAGAAGCTGTACCACTCGGGCGCGTTGAAGATGGAGGTCGACACCTCGACGGCACCGTCGCGGGTGTTCTCGTCGCAGGTGGTGCGCCCGGGCACGGACGCCACGGTGGTCGCGTACGGCCCGTCTGTGAAGGTGGCGCTCGAAGCCGCCACGGCCGCCGAGTCCGAGGGCAAATCGCTGGAGGTCATCGACCTGCGCACGCTCTCGCCGCTCGACCTCGGGCCGGTGTTCGAGTCGGTGCGCAAGACCGGACGGCTCATCGCGGTCAGCGAAGCGCCGTCGGAATCCTCGCTGACCTCGGAGATCGCGGCCCGGGTCCAGCAGGAATGCTTCTACTCCCTGGAGTCCCCTGTCCTGCGCGTGACCGGATTCGACACGCCGTACCCGCCTGCGAAGCTCGAGGAGCACTACCTCCCCGACCTCGACCGGGTCCTGCACGCTGTCGACCGTTCGCTCGCCTGGTAAGGGGGTTCCTTCCGAAATGCCTGAGTACAAACAGTTCCCCTTGTCGGACACGGCGGAGGGGCTCACCGAAGCTGACATCCTGGCCTGGCGCGTCAAGCCGGGCGACACGGTCACGGTCAACCAGATCGTGGTCGAGGTCGAAACCGCGAAGGCCGCGGTCGAACTGCCGATCCCGTGGGCCGGGGTGGTCACCGAACTGCACGTGGAACCGGGGCAGACGGTGGAGGTCGGGACGCCGATCCTGACCATGGACGTGGATCCGGACGAGAAAGCCTCGCCCGCGCCCGCTGCTTCCGCTCCCTCTTCAGCCGAGCCTGCCGAGGAGGAGATGAAGCCGCTGGTCGGCTACGGCTCCAAGGCGGCCGGAACTACCCGGCGGGCGCGTAAAGGCTCCGCACCGGCTCCCGCTGCCGCACCGGCTCCCGCTCCCGTCGCGGCCGCACCCGCGCCGGTGGCCGAGACTCCGCGCGGCGGTTACGTCCCGCTGGCCAAACCGCCGGTTCGCAAGCTGGCCAAGGACCTCGGCGTCGACCTGCACTCGCTCACCGGCAGCGCCGACGGCGGCGTGATCACCCGCGACGACGTGCACCGCGCCGCCAACGGTTCCGCCGCTCCCACGGTGTCCACTGTGTCCACTGTGGAGACTGGCTACGACCCGGCCACCCGCGAGCGGCGCGTGCCGATCAAGGGCGTCCGCAAGGCGACCGCGGCCGCGATGGTGCAGAGCGCGTACACCGCTCCGCACGTCACGGAGTTCCTCACCATCGACGTCACGCCGATGATGGAACTGCGCGAAAAGCTCAAGAAGTCGCGCGAATTCAGCGGCGTCAAGCTCACTCCGCTCGCGTTCGCGGCGAAGGCCGTGTGCCTCGCGGCGAAGCGCACGCCGGACGTCAACGCGGTGTGGGACGAGGCCGCGCAGGAGATCGTCTACAAGGACTACGTGCACCTCGGCATCGCGGCGGCGACTCCGCGCGGGCTCGTGGTGCCGAAGATCCGGGACGCGGATTCCTTGTCGCTCAAGGAACTCGCGGTCGCGCTCACCGAGCTGACCGACGTCGCGCGCGAGGGCAAGACCACTCCGGCGGCGATGCTGGGCGGCACGTTCACGATCACCAACGTCGGCGTTTTCGGCGTCGACACCGGCACTCCCATCATCAACCCGGGCGAGTCGGCGATCCTGGCGGTCGGGGCCATCCGCGACACCCCGTGGGTGGTGGACGGCGAGATCAAGGTGCGCAAGGTGATACAGCTGTCGCTGAGCTTCGACCACCGGGTGGTCGACGGGCAGCAGGGGTCGGAGTTCCTCGCCGACGTCGGCGCGCTGCTCGCCGATCCGGCGGTCGCGATCACGTACTAAGCGACAAGGCCGTGTCCGCGCGGGCACGGCCTTTCGTTTATCGAGTTGACGGAGTGAGCACTCACTCCGTACCTTGAACAGTATGGAGACGAGAAAAAGAGCGCCGGGGATGGCACCGGACGACCGGCGGCGGATGATCGTCCGCGCCGTGCTTCCGCTGGTCGTCGAGCACGGCCGCGGGGTCACGACCGCGCAGATCGCCCGGGCCGCCGGGATCGGCGAGGGCACCATCTTCCGGGTTTTCCAGGACAAGGACGAACTGTTCGACGCGTGCGTGGAAGCCGCGCTCGATCCGGCGGAGGCGTTGGAGATGATCGGGGAGATCCCGGCTGAGCTGCCGCTGGAGAAGCGGCTGGCGGAGGCCGCCGAAGCGATGAACGCGCATCTGCAGCGGATGGGCGCGGTGATGGCGGCGACCATGAAGGGACGGCCGCGCCCGGAGGAGGTGCGCAACCGCAAGTCGGTGACCGGGGACAGCCGGCGCGAGTCGCTGGAGGCGGTGCAGCGCGCGGTGCGCGAGTTGTTCGTTCCGGACGCTGCCCGGCTGCGGCTGCCGGTGGACAAGGCCGCTTCGCTGTTCCTGGCGCTGCTGTTCACGCAATCCCGCCCGATGCCGGGTTCTCCCACCACCGACGAGGTCATCGACGTCTTCCTGCACGGTTCGGTGCTGGCGTGATCCCCGGCGGTGGGGGCGGGATCGAGATGGTCCTCGGCCGCCGCGGTCGCCGCCGGATGGCGCAATCGGTGCCGGACAGCGGTCTCACCGGACCGGTCGACATCCCGGAACCGGAGCAGCCGGAACAGCCGAAAGGCGTGCGGGAGCGGCTGTCGCGGATGCGCACTTCGATCAGCGGCACCGTTCGCGGCCTGCCGAAGGTCGCGAAGCTGACCTGGCAGGCCAGCCCGACGCTGACGATCCTGCTCGCGGTCGTCACGCTGGCGTCCGGCCTGCTGCCGACGGTCACCGCGTATATCGCGAAAATCCTGCTGGACTCGGTGGTCGCGGCGATCCAGCATCGGGGGTCGACCGCGGACATCGTGCGCATCACGCTGTTCCAGTTCGGCGTGCTGGCGGCGACCGCGATCAGCAGCTCGATCACCACGATCGCGCAAACCCTGCTGCAGGAACGGATGACGCTCACCATCCGGCACCAGGTCATGCGGCACGCGAGCGATCTGCACCTGGCCTACTTCGAGGGTTCGGCGTCGTACGACATGCTGCGCCAGGCCGCGCAGGAAGCGCCGACGCGCCCGTTGTCGATGATGACCTCGGCGCTCGGCCTGATCCGGACGCTGATCACCTTCGCCAGCATGATCGCCCTGCTGGTGTCGATCAGCCCGCTGCTCGCGCTGGTCGCGTTGCTGGCCCCGATCCCGGCGTTCATCTCGCAGTCGAAGTACGGATCGCGGGCGTTCTGGCTCACCTTCATGATGTCGCCGATCAAACGGCGGATGGACTATCTGTCCTCTTTGGTCACTACGGACACGTATGCCAAGGAGACCAAGCTGTTCGGCCTCGGCCCGTACTTCGTGGACCGGTTCCGGAAGCTGGGCGTGGTGTCCTATGAACGGCAGCGAAAGCTGACGGTGAAACGGAATGTCAGCTCGACGTCGTGGGGATTGCTGAGCACCATGGTCGGCTCGGCGATCGCGTTGTACATCGCCTTGGAAGCCGTCGGCGGACGGCTCACGCTGGGCGATCTCGCGCTGTACACCGCCGCCGCGACGTCCGTGCAAAGCTCGGTGACCGGGCTGTTCACCGCGTTTTCCGGGATGTACGAGAACAATCTCTACCTGGACACGCTGTACAAATTCCTCGACACCAAACCGGAAATCACCGCACCGCCGAAGCCGCGTCCGCTTCCGTCCACTGTGGAAGGACATATCCAGTTCGAGTCGGTGAGCTTCAGTTATCCGGGCGCGGACGAACCGGCGCTGCACGGGGTGAGTTTCGAAATCCGTCCCGGCGAAACCGTCGCGGTAGTGGGCCGCAACGGCGCGGGCAAATCGACGCTGTTCAAGCTGCTGTGCCGGCTGTACGACCCGACAGCGGGCCGGATTCTGCTGGACGGCGTGGACATCCGCGAGTACGACCCGGTCGAACTGCGCACCAAGATCAGCGCGATGTTCCAGGATTACGTGACCTACCAAGGCACCGCGGCGGAGAACATCGGCCTCGGCGACCTGAACCGGCTCACCGATCGCGAGCACATCGAGGACTCCGCCCGCCGCGCCGGAGCCGACGAGCGCATCGCCCGGCTGCCGACGGGTTACGACAGCCCGCTCGGCCGGTGGTTCGACCAGGGCGTGTCGCTGTCCGGCGGGGAATGGCAGAAAATCGCGCTGGCCAGGGCCTTCCAGCGCGAGGCCCCGATCCTGATCCTGGACGAGCCGACGTCCGCACTGGACGCACAGGCCGAGCACGACCTGTTCGACCGGTTGCACACGTTGTCGCACGGGCGGACGACGCTGTACATCTCGCACCGTTTCTCGACAGTGCGCCAGGCTGAGCGTATTTTGCTGCTGGATCACGGGAAAGTCGCGGAGTACGGCACGCACGAAGCGCTGATGGCCGCCGATGCCGGGTACGCGGAATTGTTCACGCTGCAAGCGGAGGCGTACTTGAAGTGACTATCTTGGGGTGATCAGCCGAGGGGGTTTCGTGCTCATCACCACTCAAGACCTGGGGGTCACCGCGGGCGAGACAGCGCTGTTCAGCGGTCTCGACCTGGCCGTCGACGCCGGCGAATGCCTGGTCGTCCGCGGTGCCAACGGAGCGGGCAAATCGACGTTGCTGCGCTGTCTCTACGGGAATCAGACGCCGACGTCCGGTTCCGTGTCCGTTTGCGGCGGACCGCCGGACGAGCGGTCCGCCGCTTTCCGTCGCCGGGTTTCCGTCCTTTTCGACGATTCGGCGCTCTTCGACGAACTCACGCCCCGGCAGCATCTCGATCTGCTGCGCAATTCCTTCGGCGGCGAACTGGCCGACGGCCCCGTCCCGGCTCCCGATGTGCCCGCGGCGGAACTCTCCGCCGGACAACGCCGCCGGCTCCTCCTGCACGCCGCGGTCGCGCGCCCGCACGAGGTGCTGCTGCTGGACGAACCGGAACGCGCCCTGGACGCCGAGGGCCGGGCCTGGCTGTCCACCCTGGTCACCACCAGCGTCCAGCGCGGCGCGGCGGTGGTCGTGGCGAGCCATCACCCGCCGCTCGCGGACGAGGTCGCGGATTACGTGGTGGACCTGTGAAACGCCCGGACCTGGTACTGGCGCTGGTCATCGCCGCCGGCCTGCTGGGCTCGCCGTTCTACAACACCGAACTGGTGCGCAGCCAGCTGATCGGCAGCGCACCGGTGGGCGCGCTCGGCAGCGTGCTCGTGCTGTGCACCGGCCTCGCGCTGGCCTGGCGAGCCACCCTGCGGCGCGGCTACGTGTGGGCCCATCCGGCGACGCTGACCTGGGACGATTTCGACGGCCAGCGCCCTGCTGTGCTCACTCAACGGCTCGTGCTGGACTGGGCGGCCCGATTCGGCCTGGCGGCTTACTTCTTCGCGGTGTCCGGGATGCTCATCGGGTTCCCGCCCAGCCTGATCGGGCCGATCGCGCTGTATCTGACCGTCGCCGCGCTGGCGCTGGCGATGGGCCGCCGCCGGCCGTTCCCCGGTGAATCCCTTCTGCCGCTTACCCTCGCACTGGCCCTGGTTGTTCCACTGTGGACCTACGCGGTCGCTGCTGGGCTCTCGGCCGTCGCCTTGACCCGTTCCGTTTCGTTGCCGCACACGGTTTCCCGCGACAGCTTGATCCGGCACTACACCGAACGCATGGTGCGCCGGACGTCCGCCGCCTTCCTGGACGTCTGGGCCCTGCTCCCGGCCGGACGCCCGGTGCCGTGGCGGAACGCACTGGCCGGGCGTTTCATCGTCACCCGGTATGTCGTCACGGGGACTCTCGCGCGCCGGTACACGCTCGGACTGCCGGTCTTCCTGGCACTCGCTGTGCTCGCGACCCACGCGACGTTCCCCGCCGTGACGTCGGTGTGGCTGCTCGGCATCGGCGGTTATCTGGCGTTGCTGCCGTTCACCGCGCCCGTCGCGCAGCTGCATCGAGTGCCCGGCCTGCGTCGTTGGCTGGACGCGTCGAACCTGCGTCTGCATGCCGTGACCTGCGGTTTTCTGGGCCTGCTCGCCTTGGTCTGGGCGGGTGTGGTCCTGTTGCTGGGCATTCCGGCTTCGGTCAGCGCGGTGGTCGCCGTCCTGCTCGCCGCGCTCGCGGCGGTGCGCTCGGTGACCCGCGGCCCGCTGGACTTCAGCTCGATGGGGATGGTGCTGTACGAGGGCGTCCTGATCCCGGCGGGTCTCGTGCGGCAGCTTGTACGGGGTCCGGATCTGCTGGTGCTGGGGTTAATTGCGGCGAGTTTTATCCCGGTCTAGCCCTAGGGTCGACGGCATGGGGCGACGCATCATGGTCACCGGGTGTTCCGGGGCCGGAAAAACCACCCTGGCCAGGCGCATCGGTACCGCCCTAGACCTTCCGGTCACCCATCTGGACCGGCTCTACTGGCGTCCCGGCTGGGTCCCTGCCCCGCCAGAAGAGTTCCGCGCCGCGGTCGCCGAAGCCGCCAGCACGGACAGCTGGGTGATCGACGGCAACTACAGCAAGACCTTCGACCTGCGCCTGCCGTTCGCCGACACCGTGGTGCTCCTAGACGCCTCGCGCTATGTCTGCCTGTTCCGCGCCGTGCGACGGCAGCTGCGCGAATGGGGCCAAGAGACTCAGGCCGCCGGATGCGTGTCGAAAATCGACGCCGAACTAGTCCAGTGGATCTGGAAGTGGCCGACCCGCCGCCCGCTGATGCTGCAGCGGATCGCCGCCGGAGCGCCCTCCGCACGGCAGGTGCTGCTGCGCACACCGCGCGAGGTCGACGCGTTCCTGCACACCCTCTGACCCCGACCGGCGCCGCTCATCCCGTCCGGGGCCAGCAATACAGTGCCTCACATGAGGACGGGAACGGCCGCGGAGACCGCCGCACAACTGGAAGCCGAAATGGAGAAGTACCCCGATGAGCGGGGAGAGATCTTGTTCGAGGCAGCCCAGGCAGCACGTCAGGCCGGCGACGATGACCGCGCCATCGCATTGCTGACCCAGGCTGTCGCTCTGGGCGGCGAGGACGGGGGCAACGCCCGGGTTGAACTCGCCGAGGTGCTGTTCGACCTCGGCCGGACCGAGGAGGCCCAGGCCTGCCTGGACGAGTTGCGGTCCGAGCGGCTGGCCTCACCGGTGCCGTATCACCTGGCCGCTGAGCTGCTGGAACACTGTGGCGAGCTGCAGCAGGCGCTGACCTGGTTCGACCTGGCCGCAGACCGGCTGTCCGAGCAGGAGTCGACCGGCGGGAACCCGGAGTTCGGGTTCTTCACCCACGCGAACCACATCTTGACTGCTCGCCGACGGGTGCGCCGCGCACTGGGGTTGCCTCCGGATAAGCAGGACGAGTCGGTTCAGAGCCCTTCGGATTCGGACCGTGCTCCCGCCCCGCCAGCGCCTCCGGGGGAGGTGCGAGTGCTGTTCTGGCCCCGCGACGAGATTCCCCGCGCGCACGAGGCCTGGCCGCACCTGGTTCAACACGCCGATGTGGACACCATCGTCGCCGACCGCGAGGCCGACAACCGGGAGCTGTCCGAGGCGGGCACTGCCCGGATCGTGATGGTCCCGTTGACCACCGAGAGACTCCGGGAGTTCGCGACCCGTACCGGCGGCGATCCAGCCGCCGAAGACACCCGGCTGGCCTGCATGAACGAGATTTTCGAGGAAGGCGGCGCGCTGAGCTGGCCTCCCGCGCGCAACGAGCCCTGCTGGTGCGGCTCGAGCGCGAAATACAAGAAATGCTGCGGCCGTCCGCGCCTCTCCTGACCGCGCCACGACAGCCAGCTGACCTGCGCTGATCCACCCCCGGGAGCAAAACCCGGCACTCGTTCGTTCACTAGGTATGGCTGTCGTGTTCCTGCTCTACGTCATCGCTGAAGTCGCCGCCATCTGGGCGGTCGGCTCGGTCGTCGGTGTGCTCGGCACGATCGCTCTGCTGATCGCGGGCGCGTTCGTGGGCTCGTGGCTGGCGCGTCGCGAGGGCGGCAAGGCGATGCGTGCGTTCATGGCGACCGCGCAGTCGGGCCGCAATCCGGAGAAGGAACTGACCGACGGCATGCTCGTCGCGCTCGGCGGCGTGCTGATCATGGTCCCCGGTTTCGTCAGCGACGTGCTCGGCCTGCTGTTCCTCCTGCCGCCCACCCGCTCGATCGCCCGCCGGTTCTGGCTGCGTCGTGCCGAGAAGCGCGCGATCCGGTACGCCAACCAGCGGCGCGGCCCGGTGATGGTGGTGGACAGCGAGGTCGTCGCGGAGGAGCCGCGGCCGACGAAGCACCCGGTGATCGAAGGCCGGATCGTCGAAGGCTGAGCCTTTGCCACAATGACTCCCGTGGAGCGGCTGGAAACGACTTCCGCGGTAAGCGCCCGCATGAGCAGGCAGAAGTCCCGCAACACCGGGATCGAAATGGCGCTGCGCAAGATCCTGCACGCCGCCGGGTACCGCTACCGAGTGCACCGCCGTCCGGTGAAGGGCGTCCGCCGCGAGGCTGACCTGGTGTTCGGCCCGGCTCGGGTGGCGGTTTTCGTGGACGGCTGCTTCTGGCACGGCTGCCCGGAACACGGCACCTGGCCGAAGAACAATGCCGATTATTGGCGGACCAAGATCGAAACCAACCGCCGCCGCGACGCGAATACCGACGCGCTGCTGCTCGAAGCGGGCTGGCTGTCGGTGCGAATCTGGGAACACGAAGCGAGCGACGTCGCCGCGTCGCGAGTGATCGAGACCGTCCAGGAACGCCGGCCCCATTAATGTTGGCGCCATGCCTCTACCGGGTCAGCCCACCGCCGCGGAGTTCTTCGCCGGCATCGGCCTCGTGCGCCTAGGCCTCGAACCGGCCGGTTTCGACGTCGCGTGGTCGAACGACATCGAACCGGCGAAGCAAGCGATGTACGAGGCACACTTCAACGACCAGGGCGCGCACGAGTACGTACTGGGCGACGTCGCCGCCCTGCGCGGCGCGGATCTGCCCGCTGGTCTCAGCCTGGCCTGGGCGTCCTTCCCCTGCACCGATCTCTCCCTGGCCGGCTGGCGCCGCGGCCTGGCGGGCTCGCACTCGTCGACGTTCTGGGAATTCACCCGCATCCTCGACGAACTAGGCCCCGACCGGCCGCCGGTGGTAGCGCTGGAAAACGTAGTCGGCCTAGCCACCAGCCACGGCGGCGACGACCTCCGCGCGGCAATCGGAGAACTCAACCGCCTCGGCTACTCCGCCGACGTCCTGACCCTCGACGCCCGGCGGTTCGTCCCGCAGTCACGGCCGCGGTTGTTCATCGTCGGCGCGCAAAGCCCGCCCTCCGACTCGTCCGCTCCGTCGCCGCTCCGCCCGGCTTGGCTGGCGCTCGACCCTTCTTTGCGGACACATCGCGCCGCCTTGCCCGCGCCTCCGCCGCTGCTGGTCACCGGGCTGTCCGCCGCCGTCGAACGCCTTTCCGCCGACGACGAGCGCTGGTGGAATCCGCTCCGGACCTCGGGGTTCATCGGGTCGCTGTCCCCGCTTCAGCTGGAGCGATTGACGCAGCTCAAAGCGGGAAAGAAGCTGGTGTACCGGACGGCCTACCGGCGGACCCGGAACGGAAAACCAGTGTGGGAAGTCCGGCCGGACGACATCTCCGGCTGCCTGCGCACCGCCCGGGGCGGCTCGTCCAAACAGGCTGTGGTGCAGGCTGGCCGAGGATCGGTGCGGGTCCGATGGATGACGCCGCGGGAGTACGCGCGGCTGATGGGCGCGGGGAAGTACGCGCTGGACGGGCTGCGAAACAACCAGGCACTGTTCGGTTTCGGGGACGCGGTGTGCGTGCCGGTGGTGCGGTGGTTGTCGGAGAATTACCTGATGCCGTTGGCGCGTGGGGAAATGAGCTTGGAAGCCGCTGGCTGATACGCAGTCGCAGCCACTCTTTTGTGCAGCTAGGCGGCGCGCCGTGCGCGTGTTTCACAGATCTGGACGTTCCTGCGCACTACAGTCGAACACGTGTTCCAGCTAGCTCATCGCATCAGTGACCGCGGCCACTGCCTCCGGCAGCGGAACGTGTTCCCAGATGCGCACCACGTTCCACCCGGCGTCGCGCAACGCGCCGGTCACCAACTCGTCCCTGGCCATGTTGCGCTGCAGTTTCGGCGTCCAGTACCACTCGTTGCTCGTCGGCTGCCTGCCGTGTTCGGGACACACATGCCAGAAGCAGCCGTCCACGAAGACTGCGATCTTCCGCGCCGTGAAAACGATGTCCGGCCGCACCCGGACGCCACCGTCGAGCACCAGGGGGAGATCTTTCCGGTACCGGTAACCAAGCCGATGCAGTTCCTTGCGGAGAGTCACCTCAGGCTTGGTGTCCGTGCGGCGGTTCGCGCGCATGTTCCTCGAACGGCCCTCGCTGGCAGGAGCGGGGTAGAGCCCCTTGGCGTGCGCTTTGTCTCGAGCGTCGCCACGTGCCATCGACACCCCTTCCAGCAGGGTTCAAGCCATGAGGAAAGATACCGTTCCGCGCCCAAGCATCTCGCGCGAGCCCTGAGGAGGTTGCTGTGAGTGAGGCCTTCGAGGTCATCGAGATCTGCGCTGGCGCCGGCGGCCAGGCATTAGGCCTGAAAGAGGCTGGCTTTACTCATCGGCTCGCGATCGAGCTTGACCACAACGCGTGCGCGACCCTGAGGGCCAACTTCGAGGGCGAGGAGCACATCGTCCGAGAGGGCGACGTCGCCGATCCCGAGACGTGGGTACCGGAGCATCACCGGCCGGACAACGATGCGGGGTGGCCAGAACTCGCGCTCCTGGCAGGCGGGGTTCCGTGCCCTCCGTTCACCATCGCCGGCAAGCAGCTGGGCGCGAACGACGAGCGTGATCTGTTCGCATGGGCCGTGGAGCAAGTCAACGTCATCAAGCCGCGCGCCGTGATGCTTGAGAACGTCCGCGGACTGAGCATGCCCCGCTTCGCCGCCTACCGCCAGCATGTGATGGACCAGCTCGTGAGCTTTGGTTACGTCGCCGAGTGGCGGCTCCTGCACGCGGCCGGGTTCGGCGTGCCGCAACTCCGGCCACGTTTTGTGCTCGTCGCACTCCAGAAGGAGTATGCGGACCACTTCTCCTGGCCGGAAGAGTCCGAGCGTGAAGTCACCGTCGCGGAAGCCATCGGAGACCTGATGGGCAAGCACGAATGGGAAGGCCTCGAAGACTGGAAGAAGAAGGCCAGCAAGATCGCCCCTACCATCGTCGGCGGTTCGAAGAAGCACGGCGGCGCGGATCTCGGGCCGACTCGCGCGAAGCGCGCATGGGCCGAACTCGGCGTGGATGCGATGGGCCTCGCTGACGACGCACCGAAACCAGGCGATAAATTCGAAGGGAAGCCCGGCCCCAAGCTAACCAACGAGATGGTGGCTCGCATTCAAGGCTGGGCAAATGAGTTCGGCGACTGGAAATTCACCGGCCGGAAGACCTCGAACTACCGGCAGATCGGCAACGCGTTCCCGCCGCCCATGGCATTCGCCGTCGGGAAAGCAATCATGAAGGCCCTGCAGAAGGAAGGGAAAGTCAGCGACCGGCAGCTGAACCAGGAACATGACCCGGTTTATCGCGCCCTGCGAAAAACCGATAGATTCGTCACCGCAGAGGAACTTAAAAAGGAATCCGGACTTCAGCTGGATATTCCAGAACTGGAGAAACGAATCAGCCTGATCAGCCAGGACTTCGACCTGAAGATCCACCAAGGTGACAAGGGCGTCGAGTACATGCTCGGCGACTTCAAGGCATTCGTCGGCCAGGATGACCATGTCCGGCATGAGGCGTTCCAGAAGAACCGGACCAAGATCAGCTGAGACCGAAGTCCTGCGGCCAACGTCAGACTCGAGGCAGGTCGGGCGCAGGCTTCGTGATTTGCGCGCCCGGAGAAGCGACCACCCACTCCTCACCGTCCAGCTCCACAGAAGGGCCGAGGTCGTTCGCAGCCCTCGGCCGCAGCCGCACGCTGACGAACTCTCCCTCACCTGGCTCAGCCATATTCAAGGTCTTCGCGACATTAACGTGGTTGACGTAGTCGCCAAGAATCACGATACCTTCACGTTTCAGGATCGTGCGCGCTCCACCATTCCCCCGGACGCGCTTCATATAGTCGGACTGCATGGCTACTGTGGCTACGACGGTACGCGACACACGTCTTCCTAGAGCGACGCGAAACAACGCGTTGACCCGCTGCTGCCCGAACCGCGATGCGAAGACCTCCTTGATTTCCGCATCGTTGAGGCGCAGCAACAAGTTTTCTTTCAACGGGGCATCTCGGAAGAGCCAGCGGATCTGTCCCCTTCCGTAGGCGTTGAGGGTGCTCTTGCCATCCCGGTTCTGGGCGATCCGCAGATATTCCGGCTTGGCCCGTACCAGGCCTACGCACCACCGGGATTCTTGGTCGCTGGCCCACACCACCAGAAGCAAGTGGTCGCGGGCTTCCGGAGGAATCATCCAGGCCCCGTTCCGCTGCGAGAATTTGCAGTCGACGTCGACGCCTCCGATCGCATAGTCCATAGACTCGCCGCCGGCGAACTCGAACTCTCGCTGGATGTTGATCTCGATCAGCGTGCCGGCGTGAGTCTTCTCCGTCTTGTGCAACTGATCCCAGCGATAGCGGCCAGTGTTCTGGCCGTCAAGCAGCATGTCAAAGCTGCGGCGGATCGCCCTCGCGAATCGCTGTCCGTCCGGATCGGCGTTACGGAGAATCGCGGCGACCTCGTCGAGTTGCGGGTCGGGATCCTGGCTCGCAGGCTCTTTCCACAACCCTGCTTGGCCGCCCGGCTCATCGTCCACCATGCGAACGACCCTAGTTCGCTTCGCCGGCAGCTCACAGCGATTTCGCCGGAAGTTCCGCACTCACTTCTCGCGTGCCGCGACGTGCAGCATCAGCGCTTCGACATCTGCTGAATCCATGCCCGCCACCGCTGCCGGTTCATCATCCGGGTCCCCGAGTTGCCGGACAGCGGAGTCGTCGAGGATCCGGCCCATGAAGTCGAGCTTCTCGTTGAGCCGCAGCGCGACGACCTCGTCGATTGTTTCGCGCGCAGAGAGGATGGTGACGTTGGTTTCCGCGTCCGGTGCGAGACCTAGCCGATGGATCCGGTCCAAGCTCTGCAGAAAGCGTCCGGCTTGGAAGTCGCGGTCGACATAGACCGCGTCATGGCAGACCTGGTGCAAGCTGATCCCCTCGCCAAGTGTCGCGGGGTTCGAGATCAGTACCTGGCACGACGGATCGGTACGGAAACGATCGATCTGCTCCTGACGGTCCGGCGTGCCACCGTGCACTACCGCGGGGGAGAAGTCCGCGAGCAGGCTCTCCAGCGTGGTAATGCTTCGCACGAAACTGGCCCAGACAAGGGTCTTCCGGCCTTGCGCGGCGTTGCCGGCCACGATCGCGAGAGCTTCCTGGTACTTCGGCGGTATCTCGTACTCGCCCAATGAGCCGAGCAGTTCGTACAGGGGGTTGCTGGGCGGCACTTCCAACGGAGGGACCTGCAAAGACAGCGGCTCGTAGCGAGAAGCCCCCTGCGCAAGCAAGGCAGGGCTCGTCGCGGCCATGATCATGCGAAGAACAGTCCTGCCCAGCGAGTCGAAGTCAGACCGGCTTCGTTCCGCGCGAGCAGAAACGAACTGCCCCAGAAGCGCGTCGTAGATCTCCCGGTGCAGAGGAGGCATCTCGACAGTCCGGACCCTGAGACTGACGGGCGGCAGGCCCAGTTCCTGTTTGGTCGTACGGGTATACATCGGCTTCAGCACGCGGCTGGCGTAGTCCAGGTTGCCGCCCTCCACCGCCTGGCTCACCACCCGCCGGCCACGGCCTGGCCAGACGAAAGCGAGCAAACTCTCCAGGTCGCGAGCCCCGTTCGGGGCCGGTGTCCCGGTCAAGATCAGCCGCGCCTTGCTCAGGGGAGCGAGCGACATGCAGGCCATGCCATAGACGCCGGCCGTGCCCAGTTTCATCCGATGTGCCTCGTCGAGGATCATCAGTGCGGGACCCGCGTCCAGCCAGTCCGCCAGAGTTTCAAGGGAACGGCCGAGTCTCTCGTAGTTGACGATCAGCAAGTCAGCGCCACGGAAACCAGCCCTCCCCAGGAACTGCACAGTAAAGCCGTCGCCGAAGCACTCCTGGCTCTCGTCAACCCAAGCTTCGTACGCGGACTTCGGGCTGACCACCAGGACACGGTCGACCTGTCCCTGTTCCCGCAGAGCCGAAAACACCCCGAGCGCAACGCGGGTCTTGCCGGCACCAGGAACGCTGAAGTTCGCCCCGTGCCCCAGCGAGAGAAGCTTGGCGATGTCACGACGCTGGAACTCGGTGAGATCCGCCGTCCACCCAGGACCGAGGATCGCGGGGACGTCCGCTGCGGAGACCTGGTCGCTCTCTGGCTCTCCGGCCAGAATCTGTTCTGACCGTTCCGCGTCGTGGAGCAGTCCCAGAGCCCGGGCGCGGAAATCCTCTTCCCAGACGACTGTCTCCGGTTCAGGCCAGTTCGCTAGCTCTTCGAGCCCAGCCAGAAACTCGTCGATCGGCACCTGGGCGGCCAGCCGGTCCACCATCCGGCCACCGGGAAACCGCGCCATCATGCTGGCGAGCGACTCCCGATAGGACGCTTGGGCGCGAAGTTCCGCACGCGTTCTTGTCTGGTCAAAGGCCAGCACCAGGCTGGGCGACGATTCAGCCACTCAGGAACCAGACTCCAGCATTACGTGACGCAACCACTCAACGCCGTCACCAGGTTCTTTGACCGTACGCGTCCCTTCAACCGCCAGCCGGCGAAGGACCTTCTTCAGCTTCAGCAGCGCATCGTCGAATGCCTCTTCATCGAGGGACCGGTCAGCGCGCGACATCACCAAGTCGGTCACGCACTGCTGCAACTGGTCCGTGGCGGCGGTGACCCGATCCGATACCTTCCGCTTCTTCTTCGTCAGCGTCTGATCGCTGCCGGCCAGCTTGATCGCGTTGTCCATCAAGCCGTGAACTTCTGTCCAAGCCTCGGATTTTCCGTCGGTGTTAGCCGACTTCTCAGCCACCGCGCGAAGCACTTTGTCGGTGAACGCCCTGGCCGTAGCGGCTTGGCTGGACCCAGACTTCACCGCCCTGCCCAGCCCAGGGATCGCGACTTCGGCTGACCGGATCTCCGGGATGAATCCATCCGGCAACCGGGGCGAGAGATACCGATCCAGGAAGTCCGGCTCGATGAACCGGACGTCTGTCTTGGAAAAGTCCAGCGCGATCGCAGCGAGACGTGCTTCCTTCAGGACCTCGGCATCATCCGGCCTGGCGGCCTTGACCTTCTGATAAGTCCGCGCCAGCTCCCGCATCTTCTCCTGGTCTCGTTCGAACGCGATGAGCGGGATGCGCTTCCCGCCGACCTCGCTGCGTTCGATCATTGATTTGATCGCGGAGAAGACCCACAAGTCCTGCTCACAAGCCGGCACCGTGCTGCGAAAAGTCTGCGCGATAGCCGGCATCGGGATGCCCTGGCTGACCAGCTCATCGATAGCCAGCAACCGGTTGATGTACGAATAATCGCGGCGATGTTCCTTCCTCAGCTGAAGGGACAGCTCGACGTCTCGTACGTCAGACCAGTCGCAGGACGCCGGCAGCACGGCAACCCGCATGGTCGCTTCAGGGCCGCTGAGCTCCATCAACGCTGCACGGCGAGTGTTCCCGTTGACGAGCACGCCATCAACGGTCGTCAGTCCTGGTTCGGACTGCCCATACTCCTGAAGGCTTTCTTTCAGGTCGGTGAAAGCCTGATCGATCTGCGTCGGGTCCGCCGGCGGGACTTTCAGTAGCTTGTCCAGGTACTGCTGGCTTTCAACCGACCAGGGATCCTCGTCGACCAGCGCGTCAAGCCGTGGATCGTGGGTGCGCTGAGCGCGGACGCGGTGGGTAGCGGGGTTGTAGTAGAGATCCCCGATCCTCACCTCGACAACATCCAGGTGAACCTGCTTGCCGCGCCAGTCGACCGTCTGGGTTTCCCGCGGGCCCGCCGCTTCGGCTACCTCCTTGAGCCGTCGCTCGATGAGGTGCCGAATCTCGTCGGCTCGGGGCGGTTGCCCATAGTCTTTAATCATCACCACTCCTGCGCCGGCCACGGGCTTCCCGGGAGAAACGATATCCCGGCCCTAGCCCAGAGATGCTTCAGTCCAAGCCAATCGCACTGCGGACGCTGTCGCGCGACTCGGCCGGCAGCGCGCGGTAATTGGCCCACACGCGCTCCACCTCCCGGAAGTCCCGTTCACCAGCTTCGATCCAGCTTGCCAGGACCCGCTGGTCAGCCTCGCTCAGGCCCTTCGCCCTGGCTGCCACCCCAACGGCATCCGCGACAAGCTTGTTCCCCCCCAACCGGCACCTGCGGCATTCGGCTACCAGCTGTACCTCCACCCCGCCGTCCGGAACCCGCACCTTGCGGCGCGCGATGTCGAGCTGTGCGCCTTCCCCCGTGTCTTCATGCATGTCACCAGGAGTGATACCGCACGAACGGCACATGTTGTCATCGTGCGCGATGATCTCCCGGCGACGCGTGGCACCGATCGCCGGCGCATGCGACGGCCTGGACGTCACACCCTTTTCCCACACCGGCTGGCCCTGCTCCACGAAGCGCTGCTCCGGGGCAGCCAAGGTGACGTCCTCCCGGTTCGTGTCGATGCGCCATCCGAAACTCCGGAGATCCCGCATCCGCCGGTCGATCTGCGAGACGCCCGGAAAGGCGTCACGCAGCTCCGCCTTGGTGAACTTGCTCCCTTCTCCAACTTCGGAAACAAGCCACAAGGCCACCCTTTTCATGGTGCCCAGGTTTTCATCTTGCCAGGAAAGCGGCATCTTTCCTCCATCACACGTCATCTCGGCTTCAAAGCCCTTCCTGGCTGATTTATATCAGGACACAGAGAGTCTGTCTGCAACCGCAGACAGACTGCAATTATTGCAAAATTTGCCATCGCGTTGTCATTACACCGATTATTGCAAAGAAAATCGATTGTTTACTCAGTAAGATTTCACCAGGCGGGAAGATCTATCCATCTGGTGAAATTTCGGCGAAAGTCGACTTGTCGACTTTCGAATCAGCGACCGGTGCGGCCGCAACAGTCACCCGCGTACGTGGCGCGCGCACCGCGAAGAGCGCGTACGCGGCCGACACTCCGTACGCAAGAACCGCTGACGCTCCACGCGCGAAGGCTGCTAGGCTCGCCGAGAACCACCATCACCAAAACACAAATAATCCAGGAACAAGGGAGCACGGCGGGATTACCTGACCATCGAAGCAGTCCAAGACGTAAGCTAAACCCGTTCTAGACTCGCTCTAGACCCGTTGCGCGGCAACAGGTTCTGCCGAGGCTGCCCATCTCATGATGGTCTTCATGCCGCGGCGCGGCCAGTCTTGCGACTCACACCTCGCGACAGTCCGATGAGCCAGTAAGGCCAGGATTCCCTAAGCCGATTCCCTGAGCCGTTTCCCTAAGTCGGAGTTCAGCAAAGGAGTTCGAGGAACATGCCAGCCTTGGGACAAGTCGGGAAACGGCTTGGACGCCCGCCCACTCCAGAAGTGCTCGCGTTCGCCGCCATGCTCAAGAAACTGTATCGCCGCCTGCCGAATCGGAGCATGGTGTCCAACGCCGCCATCTTGCACGTAGCGCAGCCCACCCTGTCCCAGTACCTGAATCTGGCAAGAATCCCGCCCGCGGCATTCCTCGAGACGATCCACCGGGCGGCCGCTGTCCGGACGCCCGAACGCGAACTGCCGTGCCGTTTAAACGAGCTCATCGAGCTGCGCCGCGCGGCCAAAGAGAGCCTTCCGCGAGCAACCACAGGGGGCCAAGTCGCTAATAATGCTGTGGTGCACACCACAAGCGAGGGCGAAAGCGCAGGAAAAAAGGACCGGCGCAACGGCAAGGCGTGCCGGTTAGACCGGCGCAACGGAAAACTCGCCGTGCCGTCCGAGCCGGACGGCGACGCAAACCAAGTCGGCAGCCCCGCCTCCAGCGGTCCGCGCCTCAAGCCTGACCCCCAGGAGTCCCTGCCGAGCGCCACGCCCACCCCAACTGCCGCAGACATGATCTCGGCGGCACTCACGTCCCTGCGCGCACAGGACTACGCGACCGTGCGCGCATTACTCGAGGAAGCCGAGCCACTACTACACAGAGTAACTGCCGTCGGGTCTGACGTTCGATGGCGCTTGGGAAGACCCGCAGCCTAGGAGCCGAGTGAATACATACCGTGAACAACCCTGGTCGAGCACCTTCAGTGTCCGCGCACGCCGTCAGCCGGCAGGCGCGCGGGGTCCGCCTTGCGATCTTCAGGCGAAACCCCGAGACAGGACTGACCGAGCGCCGGCAAGCCATCGGCCAGCCCTATCCCTTCGAACACGACCGAACTCCTACGGAAGGCCATGTTCTGTGGTCAATAGTAAGCGTGACCTGCGCTGTAAGCGGCTCAGCAGGGGAATCATCACTCCGTCCGGCAGTCGCTGGAAGCGGAAGATCGCCCGTATCAGCGTAACCATTCGCCGACGCGGGAAGCGTGTCCGGAAGGCTGCCAGCAGCCCCTGGTTCAAGCTCGTGATCTTTTTCTTCAGGCTGCTGTCGCTGATCATCCGCCTGACCCACTGGCATTGGTGACTCGCGCGGGTTGACTAGTCCTGCGCGCCGGCGTGAACGGCCCCTTACGCCGGCGCGCGGCTAGTCCGCCCCAGTCGGCTTAGGAATGTCGAAATACCCCGACAACCGCACCGCCGGCGCGTACTCTCCCTTGACCTTCACCTTCCCCGTCACGAACATCGCCGCCACAGCGGCGTTCCCGGTCGCCATCCGGATGAAGTCCTCGACCGCCACCGTGATCGTCGTGTCCGGGGTGCGGGCCAGGTCGGTGCTCGAGACGCACAGGCCGTCCTCGATGACCGTTTGGT
The DNA here is from genome assembly GCF_053611505.1 of Amycolatopsis sp. NPDC054798. Classification (NCBI taxonomy): domain Bacteria; kingdom Bacillati; phylum Actinomycetota; class Actinomycetes; order Pseudonocardiales; family Pseudonocardiaceae; genus Amycolatopsis; species Amycolatopsis sp. NPDC054798. Next base: position 38,387 of record NZ_JBSHAM010000038.1, read on the forward strand.
AGCGGTCGAAATCGTCCCCGGCGGGGAAGCGCCAGGAGACCACGATGTCGACGTGCCGGGCTCGTTCCGGGCGGAAATGCTCCGACATGCGGCGGAAGATCTCGTCCAGGAACACCGAGCGCAGCTCGTCGTGGTCGGCGATGCCTTTCAGCTGCTCCCGCGAAGCCGTCGCGACGACATCCACCAAAGACTGGGTGGTCAGCGAGGCGATGTCGATGCCGGCTCCGGCCGTGCCGAGCATGTGCAGTGTCTCCAGGACCTGCACGAACTGTTCCGGCGTCAGTTTGCCCACCTCGAGGGTGCGGGCGAAACCGTTCACCGCGTGCTCACCGGGTGAGTGCGCGGCACGCATGCGCGAGCGCCAGCGGGACACCGGAGCGGCTCAGGCCGGTCGGGGGAGGTCGAAGTGGCCGACCAGCCCGGCTGCGAAGGCCAGGTCGCCCTTGACCTTCAGTTTCCCGGTGACGAACAGGACCGCGGGCGTGGCCTGATGGGTAATGATGCGGAAGAAGTCCACGGGCGAAAGCGTAATCGTCACTCGGGGTTTCTCGCGCATTTCGCGGGACACGGTGCAGGTGCCGTCGGAAAGCACGGTCTCGTAGCGGTCGTAGCCGCCCTCGCCGGTGCCGCCGGACAGCCGCCAGTGCACCACCGCGCGCAGCGACTTCGCACGGATGTGCGCTCCCATGCGCGCGAAGATCTCGTCCAGCACTCGTTCCCGCAGCGGACGTTCGGCGACCACCGCCTCCAGCTGCGCTCGCGACGCGCGTGCGACCAGCGTGGCGAACTTCGTCGGGTCGACCTTGTCCAGCGAGAACGCCGGCACCTGCTCAGACAGCCGGACCAGCGCCGCCAGCAGCCGGTTCATATCGGAACGGCCCAGCTCACGGGGGTCGATGGCGTCCGCGACCGCGTTGACGTCGAGCGCGCTCGCGTCGACGGCTTCGGTGCGGTCCAACGCGTCCAGCAGCGCGACCCCGCGCAGGCCGGCCAGGTCAGAGCTGGTCGCCTCCGGGTTGTCGGCCATCTTCCACCCCTTCCGGAACTTTCCGCCGTAAGGCTACCGGTGAGTAGGTAGTGCGGCAAGCAACGCCGCCGACCTGGGGACGGGTACCGTCCGTGCCAGCGAGAGGGAGGAAACAGCACTGTGCCCGACGAAGATCAGCGCCCACCCGAGCGAGCGAGACGGCTCCCGAGGGCGGTCCGTGAACGGCAGATCCTGGACGCCGCGGTGCAGGTGTTCTCCCAGCACGGTTACCACTCCGCGTCCATGGACGAGATCTCCGAGGTCGCGGGCGTCTCCAAGCCGATGATCTACACCTACCTCGGCTCGAAGGAAGACCTCTTCGGCAAGAGCATCCAGCGCGAGGCGACTCGCCTGCTGGAAGCCATCCAGGCCGGCGTGCAGCCCGATCTGCCGCCGGACATGCAGCTGTGGCACGGCCTGCGCTCGTTCTACCGCTTCGTCGCCGAGTACCGCGAGTCCTGGACGGTGCTGCACCGCCAAGCCCTGACGGTCGGCGGCGGGTTCGCGGCGGAGATCACCGCGATGCGCACGCGCGCGATCGAACTGGTCGCGGCGCTCGTGGTGGCCGCGGGCACCCGGAAAGGCCTCGGCGAGCAGACGGAGTTCTCCGGTCCCGGCCTGGCCGCGGCGCTGGTCGGCGCGGCGGAATCGCTGGCCGACTGGGCGCTGGACCACCCGGAGATCTCCGACGGCGTGCTCGCGTCGTGGCTGATGAACCTGGTGTGGCTGGGGTTCAACGACCTCGTCGAGGGGCAGGTCTGGAAGCCCTCAGAGGGCTGAGATCACCCCGTCCAGGTGCGGTTTCGGCTTCCGCGCGTGCCACAGCTCAAACGCCCACCCGTCCTCGGTCTGCCAGGTCGTGAACGCCGCGCGGCCGGGCAGCAGCACCGGCTGCTTGAACCGCACCGCGACGCTGAACGCGTCCGGCAGCCGGCCCTCGAAGGACGCCAGTGCGTGCGCCTTCGTCCACATCCCGTGCGCGATCGCTTTCGGGAAACCGAACAAGCGCGCGGTCAGCGGGTGCAGGTGGATCGGGTTGCGGTCGCCGGACACCTCGGCGTAGCGGCGGCCGATGTCGCCCGGGACGTGCCACAACGCGGACGGCTTCGGGGGCGTCAGCTGGGCGCGCGGGGCTGAAGAACCCGAACCTGAACCCGTGCGGCGGAGATAAGTCGACACCTCGCTCCACACCGTGTCCGCGCCGGAGTGGACCTCGCTCACCATGTCGAACTGGCTGCCTTTTTCGTGCGGCCGCAGGTTTTCCGCGCGAACGCTCACCCGGAACGTCTCGCCGAGCAGCAGCGGACGGTGCTGCGTGATCCGGTTTTCGACGTGCACCAAACCCAGCAGGGGGAACGGAAACCCGGGTTCGGTCATCAACGCCATCTGCAGCCCGAACACGAGCATGTGCGGATACGTCGCCGGCAGCTCGTCCGAGAAGCGGAATCCGCAGACTTCGTTGTAGGCCGCGACATGTGCCGGGTCGACGACGACCTCTGGGCGCACCAGTTCCGTGGCCGGGAGAGTCGAGCCGCCGCCGCGGCGCAGCAGGGCTTTCGGGTACAGCGTCGCCAGGCTGGGCGCGCTCGTCACTTCACGAACAGCCATTCCTCACGCCCCCAGCAGTGCCTGGCCGCACACGCGGACCAGGTTCCCGTTGACCGCCGCCGACGCCGGATTCGCATACCAGGCAATGGTTTCCGCGACGTCCACCGGCAGTCCGCCCTGGCCGAGGCTGGACAGCCGCCGGCCAGCTTCGCGGATGAACAGCGGTACCGCGGCGGTCATCTTGGTCTCGATGAACCCGGGCGCGACCGCGTTGATCGTGCCGCCGTACTCCGCGAGCTGCGGTGCGCCGACGTTCACCATCCCGATCACGCCCGCCTTCGAGGTCGCGTAGTTCGTCTGACCGACGTTGCCCGCGATGCCCGCGATCGACGAAACCCCGATGATACGGCCGTTTTCGCGCAGAATCTTGTCGCCGAGAAGCTTGTCGTTCACCGCGAGCTGCGAAGCGAGGTTCACCGCGATCACCGAATCCCAGCCGCCCTCGGTCATGTTGCCGAGCGTCTTGTCGCGGGTAATGCCGGCGTTGTGCACCACGACATCCACGCCGCCGTGCCGCGAGGTCAGGTACTCGGCGAGCTTGGCCGGGGCGTCAGCGGCGGTGATGTCCAGCTGCAGTGCCGAACCGCCGATTCGATTGGCCACGGCGGACAGGTCGCCGCCCTGGGCGGGGATGTCCAGCGCGACCACGTGCGCACCGTCGCGGGCGAGGGTTTCGGCAATCGCCTCGCCGATGCCGCGCGACGCACCGGTGACCAGCGCGACCTTGCCGTCCAGCGGCTTTTCCCAGTTCTCCGGCGTGGGCGCGGTCGTCGCGTGCGTGCCGACGCGGATGACCTGGCCGTCCACGAACGCCGACTTCGCCGACAGCAGGAACCGCAGCGTCGACTCGGCGGCGTCCTCGGCCCCTTCGGCGACGTACACCAGCTGCGCCGTCGCGCCGCGCTTGAGTTCCTTGCCGACCGAGCGCACGAACCCTTCCAGCGCGCGCTGCGCGATCCGCTCACGGCCGTCGGCCAGCTCCGGCGGCGTGCCGAGCACGACCACCCGGCCGGATGAACCCACCTTGCGGATCACCGGGTGGAAGAACCGGTAGACCTCACGCAGCTGTCCCGGATCCTTCACGCCGGTGGCGTCGAAGACGAGCGCGGCGTGCTTGTCGGCCGGCGCGCTGATCACCTCGATGCCCGCCTCGGTGAGCTGCCCCCGGACCGTTTTCTCCAGCCGTCCGCCGGGCGCGGCACCGAGAAGTGCGGGACCCTCGAGTGCGGGCTGGCCGGGACGGTACCGGCGCAACGTCGAGGGGTTGGGCAGGCCGAGCTTCGGCACCACGAATTTCCCCAGAGGGGTCTTCGTGAACTGCTGGTACCTGTCCGCCATCACGTGCCTCCCGTGCAGTCTGCGTCACGTCGCAGTCTAACCTACTCGCTAGTAGGTTACAGTGTGAAAGGGACGACTCAGAGAGGTGGAGGCCCATGGCGACCAGGAAAACCCCCGCGGTGCGCAAGGTCGCGATCGTCGGCGGGAACCGGATCCCGTTCGCGCGGTCGAACGGCCCGTACTCCCGGGCCTCGAACCAGGACATGTTCACCGCCGCGCTGGACGGTCTGGTCAGCCGGTTTTCGCTGCAGGGCGAGGTGATCGGCGAGGTCGCCGCCGGTGCGGTGCTCAAGCACTCCAAGGACTTCAACCTCGCCCGCGAAAGCGTGCTGGGCAGCAAGCTCTCGCCCGCGACGCCGGCGTCGGACGTGCAGATGGCGTGCGGCACCGGATTGCAGGCAGTCATCAACGTCGCCCACAAGATCGCGCTCGGGGAGATCGATTCGGCGATCGCGGGCGGCGTGGACACCACGAGTGACGCCCCGCTGGCGGTGAACGCCAACCTGCGCCAGATCCTCGTGCAGCTCAACGCGGCGAAGACGCTCGCCGACCGGCTCAAGCTCGTCGCGAAGATCCGGCCAGGCCACATCGTCCCGGAAATCCCGCGCAACGCCGAACCGCGCACCGGGCTGTCCATGGGGGAGCACGCCGCCCTCACCGCGCAGGTCTGGGACATCACCCGCGAGGCGCAGGACGAACTGGCCGCGACCAGCCACCGCAACCTCGCCGCCGCCTACGACCGCGGTTTCTTCGACGACCTGGTCACGCCGTACCTCAAGCTCGCGCGCGACCAGAACCTCCGCCCGGACTCCTCGGTCGAAAAGCTCGCCAAGCTCAAGCCGGTCTACGGCGGCCCGGACGGCACGATGACGGCGGGCAACTCGACGCCGCTGACCGACGGCGCGTCGACCGTCCTGCTCGCGACCGAGCAGTGGGCGAAGGCGCACAAGCTGCCGGTGCTGGCGTACCTGACGTTCAGCCAGACCGCCGCGGTCGACTACGTGCACGGCGACGAGGGTCTGCTGATGGCCCCGGCGTACGCGGTGCCGCGGATGCTTGAGCGTGCCGGATTGACGTTGCAGGACTTCGACTTCTACGAAATCCACGAGGCGTTCGCGTCGCAGGTGCTCGCCACGCTCAAGGCGTGGGAGGACCCGGCGTTCGCCAAGGAGAAGCTCGGCCTCGACGCGCCGCTCGGCTCGATCGACCGCGCGAAGCTCAACGTGAACGGTTCCTCGCTCGCGGCCGGGCACCCGTTCGCGGCGACGGGCGGCCGGATCGTCGCGACGCTCGCGAAACTGCTGAACGAGAAGGGTTCCGGACGCGGCCTGATCTCCATTTGCGCGGCGGGCGGCCAGGGCGTCACCGCGATCTTGGAGAAGTAAGCCAAGGTCCGTGAAGGGCTCCTTGAAGGAATCTAATTCCCTCAAGGAGCCCTTCACGGACGTTTAGCCGAGTCAGTCGGTGAGCGACTTCTCCGCGCGCTTGGCCAGTTTGTCGGCGCGCTTGCCCGCCTTCTTCGCCGCCCGCCGGGCCCGCCAGCCCAGCGACGGCTTGCCCGCCGTGTCGCCCGCGGCCAGCAACAGGCCGCCGGCCAGCGACGCGTTCTTGAAGAACTGGATCTGCTGAGCCTGCTTCTCGCCCGGATCGGTCAGCTGCCAGAACCGGTGCGCGGACAGGGTCGTCGGCACCAGCGACCCGAGCAGCGCCACCGCCGCCAGCCGCGGAGCCTTGCCGCTCGCCAGCGCGAGCCCGGCCCCGATCTTGACCGCCGCGTCGATCCGCACCAGCGTGGCCGGATCGCGCGGGACCTGATCCGGAACCAGGCCCTCGACCTTGTCGAAGGTCTCGGTGAGGAACGGTTCGGCCGCCTTCGCGTGGCCCTGGGTGTCGCGCAGGGCACCGATGCCACCGAACACGAAGATCGACGCGAGCAGTGGACGTGCCACCCGGCGCAGTATCACGGTCTCGCCTCTCTGGTCTGTAATCCCTTGAAGAAGAACCTACAACCGGGATTGCCCGCGCCGCTGCTCGCCGAACCGGGCTAGCGATACCTAGGCGAATATTGCTCTGACTCTAGATTCCCCTAGACACTTCTAGCGGCTCTCGGACTTGACCTTGACGCTACGTCAACCTCTACCGTCGAAGCCGTGGTCAGGACGGAATGGTCGATCCAGGACATCGCCCGATCCGCGGGCACGACGAGCCGGACCCTGCGGCATTACGACGCCGTCGGGCTCCTGCCGCCGACGCGGATCGGCAGCAACGGCTACCGTTACTACGACGAGAAATCCCTCGTCCGGTTGCAGCGGATCCTGCTGCTGCGCGACCTGGGTCTGGGCCTGCCCGCGATCGCCGAGGTGCTCGACGGCCAGCGCGACGGCGTGGCGGCCCTCGAAACGCACCTGGCGCTGCTGAAGCAGGAACAGCAGCGGATCGGGCGGCAGATCGACTCCGTGCGGACCACGCTGCGAAAACTGAAGGGAGGTGAACGACTGATGGCAGAGGAAATGTTCGACGGTTTCGACCACACCCAGTACAAGGAAGAGGTCACCCAGCGCTGGGGAGCCGACGCCTACCGCAAGGGCGACCAGTGGTGGCGGTCGCTGTCCGAGGACGAGAAGAAGGCTTTCCAGCAGGAACAGCTGGACATCTCGGCGGCGTTCGGCGCTGCCCGCAAGGACGGCTACGACGCTGGTTCGGACGAGACGCAGGCTGTCACCGCACGGCTGCACGCCTGGCTGCAACCCGCTGCGGGGACCGTCTCGAAGTGCTACTTCGCCGGTCTCGGGCAGATGTATGTCGACGACCCGCGGTACGGCTCGTACGACGAGAAGCACGGCCCCGGCACGGCCGAGTACATCCGCGACGCGATGAAGATCTACGCGGAGCGGAACCTGACGGACTAATGCTCCGTCAGAAGGTGCGCTGGGGGTAAGGATGGACGGGGCTGCAGACCCGGCCATCTTTCTACGACACGCACTAGCTGTATATGCGCGAATATCGGGCCCACGCTAGATACCTCGATACGGTGACAGAGTGGACCCCATCCGCAATCCCTTCGCGCCCGGTGCCGGGCAGCGGCCGCCGGAGCTGGCTGGCCGGGAAAGGGAGCTGAAGGCGTTCGAGGTCGTGCTCGAACGCGTCGCCCGCGGACGTCCGGAGCGCAGTCTCGTGCTGACCGGCCTGCGCGGCGTCGGCAAGACGGTGCTGCTGGGGGAGCTGCGGTCGATGGCCGTCCGCCACCGGTGGGGCGCGGGAAAAATCGAGGCCCGGCCGGACGCGGAACTGCGGCGTCCGCTGTCGGCGGCGTTGCACCGGGCGATCCGTGAACTCGCCGTGCGGCATCGCGCACCGGATCGGGTCGAGGAAGTGCTCGGGGTGCTGAAGGCGTTCGCGCTCAAGGCGAACAAGCCGGACGCGAAGCTGCGCGACCGCTGGCAGCCCGGCATCGACGTGCCCGCCGCACAGGGCCGGGCGGATTCCGGCGACATCGAGATCGACCTGGTGGAGCTGTTCACCGACGTCGCCGAGCTGGCCGCGGACGTCGGCACCGGCGTCGCGCTGCTGATCGACGAAATCCAGGACCTCCAGCCGGACGACGTTTCGGCGCTGTGCGCGGCTTGCCACGAACTGTCGCAGTCCGGCGCGCCGCTGGTCGTCGTCGGGGCTGGACTGCCGCATGTTCCAGCCGTGCTTTCGGCCTCGAAGTCGTACTCCGAGCGGCTCTTCCGCTACTCGCGCATCGACCGGCTCAGCCGCGAGGACGCTGACTACGCCGTGCTGGCTCCGATCGAACGCGAGGACGCCGGGATCGAACCGGAGGCGCTCGACGCGCTCTTCGACGCGTCCGGCGGTTATCCGTATTTCATCCAGGCCTACGGCAAAGCCGCCTGGGACGCCGCGCCCGCCGACCCGATCACGGTCAAGGACGTGCAGGTCGCCGCGCCGGAGGCGGAGTCCGAGCTGGCGGTCGGGTTCTTCGGGTCGCGCTACGAACGCGCGACGCCCGCCGAACGCGAGTACCTGCTCGCGATGGCCGAGCTGACCCAGGGCCGGGACGAGGCCGCGGGCACCGCCGATGTGGCCGTCTACCTGGGCCGCAAGCCGTCCTCGCTGTCGCCAGCGCGGGACAGTCTCATGAAGAAAGGCCTGGTCTACTCCGCCGAACGCGGGCAGATCGCCTTCACCGTGCCGCACTTCGGGCACTACCTGCTCGGCCGGGACTGAGCCGGATCTTCCCCTCGCTACCGGTCTATCCGGCTGCCTAGCTATTTATAGCGATTTTGCTAGATATACGTAGAGGGTGTTAGCGCGTTAGCGACTTGTGACCGCCAACACGTGATCTGTCCGGTGAACTTCAGGAGACTGCCGATGATTCTTCGGCAAGTGCCCCATGTCACCGTAGATTCGTTGGCTTCCTTGTGAAAAAAGGTGCATACTAGAGACACAGCCACCGAAGACCTCCGAAGGGGATGCAGAAGACCATGAGCAACATCGCCGCCAAGCTCCGTGCCCGCCGCGCCGAGGCTCGCACTCGCCGGGCGCTGAACCGGGCGATCGACACCGCGGCCACCTCGACGGTCCGGCAGGAGCTCATCGCCCTCGCCCAGGCGCGTCAGCCGTTCATGCGCTGACCTGCACAACCAACCTGTTGGTGTGTCACTCACGTGAGTGATCTAGACCACAGCGAATCCTGGGTGTAACACCGCGGAGAGCCGCGTCGATACCCACTACGACCCCGTGATGCTGGCGGACCCCCGACCTGGCAGCATCACGGGGTTTCCATATGTCTGGACCATTTCCGCCTCCCGCGTCCCCTGCCGGGGGAATTCGCTTGCTCTGGACGGGCAGCGGGGGAGATGCTTGACTCAGTCAACGATCGAGTCAAGGTGGTCCCCGTGCCGGATTCCGTCCTCACCGAACGAGTCGCCACGGTTCGCGCTTTCAACCGGCTCTACACCGGCGTGATCGGCGTCCTCGACGAGGGACCGGCCGACGCCGAATACTCGCTGAGCGAAGCACGCGTGCTGTTCGAACTCGCCCAGCAGGACCGGCTGCAGGTCACCGATCTGCGCAAACGGCTGGCGCTGGACGGCGGCTACGCGAGCAGGCTGCTCGGCAGGCTGGAAGCCCGCGGGCTCGTCACCCGCGAACGCTGCGCGGACGACGCGCGCCGCCAGCTCGTCACGCTCACCGCCGAAGGGCACGCCGCCTTCGCCGATCTCGACCACCGTTCGGCCAGCCAGATCGGCAGCCTCCTCGACCAGTTCGCGGACGCCGACCAGCGCCGTCTGCTCGATGCGATGGGGACCATCACCGCACTCGTCGGCGAATCGTCGCCGGAACCGGCGGTCACCGTGCGCGCCCCGCGCCCGGGCGACCTTGGCTGGGTGGTGCATCGGCACGGCGCGCTGTACGCCGAGGAGTACGGCCTCGACGAACGCTTCGAAGCCATGGTCGCGCGCGTGGTCGCCGATTTCGCCGAACGCCGCGACGACCCGCGCCAGGCCGGCTGGATCGCCGAACTCGACGGCGAACGGGCCGGCAGTATTTTCTGCACTCCCGGCGACGAGGAAGGCACCGCGAAGCTGCGGCTGCTCCTGCTGGAACCCGCCGCCCGCGGACACGGCGTCGGCAAACGTCTGGTGCGCGAGTGCGTCGAATTCGCCCGCGCGCAGGGGTACCGCGCGATGGAACTGTGGACGCTGTCGCTGCTCGCCGCCGCACGCGGGATCTACCGCAGCGCCGGTTTCGAACTTGTCGGCAAGGACGAGACGGACGCGTTCGGCCCCCTCGTAACCGGCGAAACCTGGCGGCAGGAGTTGTAGATGTTCGTCCTGTACTGCGCTGTGTGCGATCGCCGCACGCTGCTGGGCGTCGACGAGGTCGACTGGGTCGAAAACCTGACGCGCGGCGTGATCTCGGTGTCCGGCCACTGCCCGCTGGGCCACGACGCAGTCATCCTGACCGGCGACGCGTTCACCCCGCACGCGGACCCGCGGTATTTCGGGCCCGCGCCGCGAGTGTGGACGAAACCGATGCACCGGCTGCGCGGCTGGCTGCGCAACCGGTTCGAACTGAGCCGCGACCTGCCCGGACCGTTCTACCGCTTCTGACGGCCCATCGAGTAAAACTCCGGATTCGGCTTGAGCGCGGTCAGATGCGCGAGCCGGTTCGACATCGCGAACAACGCGGTGATCGCGCCGACGTCCCAGATCTCGTCCTCGGTCAGCCCCGCCTCGCGCGCCATCGTCAGATCGCCTTCGCCGAACAACGCGGAATCGTGGGACAACGCCAGCGCGAGGTCGACGATCGCGCGGCCGCGTTCGTCGAGTTCGACCTGCCACGGGTTGGTCGCTACCTGGTCGGAGAGTTCGGGGTCCTTCGCGCGGATTCGCAGGATCGCTCCGTGCGCGACGATGCAGTAGGTGCAGTGGTTCGCGCCGGAGGTGGCTACTACGACGAGTTCGCGTTCGGCTTTGGTGAGTCCGCCGTCGCGTTCCATGAGCGCGTCGTGATAGTCGAGGAAGGCCCGGAGTTCGGCGGGGCGGTGGCCTAGCGCGCGGAAGATGTTCGGCGTGAAGCCGGATTTCTCCGCGATAGTGCCGATGCGCTCGCGGAGATCGTCGGGGAGGTCTTCGAGTTCCGTCACGGGGAACCGGCTCACGGGGTTGGTCATGGGTTCCACGCTAACCTGCTCGGCGCGGGAGCGGCTTGGGCAGGACCATGCGGATGGTCGGCTGCGGCAGATGATCGCCGATGTGTTGTGCGCGTATCACTGAAGCAATTTTTCGCAGCAGGTCGATCTTTCACGGCTTACCAGACGGACGGACTCTCGGCGATCCTGGGGAAGACGGCGGGCCCGGCTCACCCAAACCAACTGACCCCGGATGCACCCCGTTCACCCGGAAGCGGTTTGCTTACCCCCGTGAACTGGACCGCGTACGTGGACGGTTACTGCGAGCGCACCGCGCCCGGACTCTGGGGAGAGCCGCTCAACGACCTGGCCAACCTCGCCTTCCTCGTCGCCGCCGGGATGGTCTGGTGGCGGGCCGGCGGACAGCGCACCGGGCGGATCCTCGCCGCCCTCACCGGGTTGATCTTCCTTGCCAGCAGCGTCTTTCACCTGGTCGCCACGCGCTGGGGAGCAGTCGCCGACTCCGCGGCCATCCTGATCTTCACCCTGTTCTACGCGGCAGCATTTCCCAGAGTCTTCTTTCAAGCGAAAGCAAAGTGGTCCTGGCTAGGAGCACCGACGTTCCTGGCCATCACTGGTGCGTCGGCGGCACTCGGCGGCGGGCTATACCTCCCAGCACTCGCCGGACTCGCGGCGTTCGCCATCGCATTGGCGGTCAAGCGCGACTCGTACTGGCTCCACTTCACCATGGCCACCGCGATCTTCGCGTTGTCGCTGGCTTTCCGGAGCATCGACGGAGTGATCTGCGGAGATTTCCCAGCAGGCACGCATTTCCTCTGGCATCTGCTCAACGCAGTGGTGCTCTACCTCGTCGCGAAGGCAATGATCGGCAAAACAGAAGAAGCCCCCGCGCCGGACAACGACGCGGGGGCTTCCGTCCACTAAGGACTCAGTGCGCGCCGATCGGGCGCAGGTCCTTGTCGTGTTCGTCGGCGTGGTAGTCCTCGGGCGCGGTTTCGTCGTTGCCCGGGCTCCACTTCAGTGCCCGTGCGATGACCGAAACCACCGCGGCCACCACGATGTTCGCGATCAGGGCCACGAAACCGGGGTAGATCTGCACCACCGCGAGACCGGTGCCGCGGAAGGGGTGCCAGCCGAAGACCGACAGGTTGCCCATCGCCAGTGCGGAACCGCCGAAGTGGAGTTTTCCGTTGGCCGGGTTGGGAATGCCGTACAGCATGATCAGGCCCCAGCCCATGCCGACGATCCATCCTGCGATCAGGCCCGCCTTGTGGAACCAGCGGGTGTACAGGGCGATCGCCACCGCGGGCAGCGTTTGCAGGATCAGCACGCCGCCGATCAGCTGCAAATCGATGGAGAACTGCGGGTCGATCAGGATGATCACCAGCACCGCGCCGAGCTTGACCACCAGCGACGCCAGTTTGGCCTGCTTCGCCTCCTGCTTCGGCGTCGCGTCCTTGCGGATGTACTCCTTGTAAATGTTGCGGGTCCACAGGTTCGCCGCGGCGATCGACATGATCGCGGCGGGCACCAGCGCGCCGATGCCGATCGCGGCGAAAGCGATGCCGGCGAACCAGCTCGTGAACTGCGAGTCGAACAGCAGCGGGACGATCGTGTTGCCGTCCGGCTTTCCGGTCGCCGCGTTCTTCAGCGGTTTGACGCCCGCCGAGATCGCGACATAACCCAGCAGCGCCAGCAGGCCCAGCACGAACGAGTAGGCCGGCAACGCCACCATGTTCCGCTTGATCACGTTGCGGCCGCGCGAGGCGAGCACGCTCGTGAGCGAGTGCGGGTACAGGAACAGCGCCAGCGCCGAACCGAGCGCCAGCGTCGCGTACTGCAGCTGGTTGCTCGAGGTCAGCAGGATCGAACCGGCCGGCTTGCCGGTGTTCGGGTTCGGCTTGGCGAGCGTTTCCTTGGCGGTGGAGAAAATGTGGTCCCAGCCGCCGAGCTTCGAGGGCAGGTAGAGGACCGCCACGATGATCACGATGTAGATCAAGATGTCCTTGACGAACGCGATCAGCGCGGGTGCCCGCAGGCCGGACTGATACGTGTAGAGCGCCAGGATGACGAACGCGACCAGCAGCGGCAGGTGCCCGACGATGCCGGAACCGTTGATGCCCATCGTGCGCAGCACGGCTTCGAGGCCGACCAGCTGCAGCGCGATGTAGGGCATGGTCGCGACGATGCCGGTGATCGCCACCAGCAACGCGAGCGTCGGCGAACCGAAGCGGCCGCGGACGAAGTCGGCGGGGGTCACGTAGCCGCGCGAACGGCTGACCGACCACATGCGCAGCGCGGGCAGCAGGACGATCGGGTACACGACGATCGTGTAGGGCAGCGCGTACAGGCCGAGCGCGCCGGCGCTGAACACGAGCGCGGGCACGGCGACGAAGGTATACGCCGTGTAGAGGTCGCCGCCGAGCAGGAACCAGGTGATCCACGAGCCGAACTTGCGGCCGCCGAGCCCCCATTCGTCGAGGTGGTCGAGGCTGCCGCCGGCCTTCCACCGCGAGGCGACGAAGCCGAGCACGGTGACCACGACGAACAGGAACGCGAAGACGATCAGTTCGACCCACTGAATGTTGCTCATCGGGCGTCCCCCTCGTCCAAGTCGTCGACGCTCAGCTCGTCCCGGCCCTGGTTGCGCGGTTTGTCCTTGGTCGCCAGGTAGACGATCCCGGTGCACAGCACGCCCAGCAGGACGAACGCCAGCTGGAACCAGTAGAAGAACGGAAGACCGAACAGCCGCGGCTCGTCGAAGTTGAACAGCGGCGTGACCAGGATCAGCAACGGGATCAGCAACAGCAGGTTCCAGGCACTGAACTGGAACCCGCGCACCCGACCGCCCGGTTTGGCAGTGGACATCGAACCTCACCTAACACTTACGTGACACGCGACCGCCTGACCCTAGACCGCCCTCATCCCGCCGTCATACGACTTCGATATCGATTCGATCAGCACTACGAACACGTTCCAGGGTGTGGACAACCTCGGGGACAACCCGCTCCCGCGCGGTCCCAGTGGGCCGTTCGCTACCCCTATCGGCGGGGCCGGGCCGCGCCGAATGCCCCAAGAACTTGTGCTGACCGGCGGTTGTCCACGAAGTTCGGCAGCTTGTGCACAGAGTTATCCACAGGCAGTGGACAACTCTGTGGCTAAACTGAACGGCATGGTCCGCGTGCCCCTCACCGACGAAGAACGCTCCCGTGGCGAGCGGCTCGGCCTGGTGCTGCGCGCCGCCCGGGCCAGCCGCAGCATGGTCGACGTGGCCGCGGAAGCGGGCATTTCGGTCGAAACCCTGCGAAAAATCGAGACCGGCCGGATCCCGACGCCCGCGTTCTTCACGGTCGCGGCGATCGCCGACGCGGTGGGCATGCCGCTGGACCGGCTGCGGGTCGCCTGCAACGGCGACCCGGCGGCGTTTTCGCAGGCCAGCTGACGGTTCGCGGCGCGATCGGGCAGTCCGGCGGGACGGCGGGGCAGAGGCTCCGGATCCGGCCGCCGAGGGCAGCAGCGGCCAGCAGATCGGGCAACCACGGGCTGCCTGTGGACAAGTGTGGACAAGTCGCGGCTGACAGCCGGTGCTCACCCGGCAACCGACGCGACCGCGGCGCGGACGAACGCGGCTACCGCCAGTGATCGGCTGTTCGGCGGCCAGCCGATTACCGTGGTGACGTCCGGGGCGTCGACGACCGGGATCGCGACGTGTTCCGGCCACTGCCAAGCCCGGCTGGACGCCGGGATCACCAGCAGCGTCCGGCCGAGCGCGACCAGCTGGGCGAGTTTCGACTGGGTGCGCACTTCCGGGCCGGGACCGTCCGGGTAGCTGCCGTCGAGGCGGGGCCAGCGGGCCATCGGCAGGTCCGGCACATCGCTGACCTCGGCCATGGTCAGCGTTTCCCGGGCGGCGAGCGGATGTGCCGCCGGGAGGATCGCGACCTGGCCCTCGACGTGCAAATCCTCGGTGTCGAACCCGGCGAGGTCGTCGTAGGGGCGGTGCATGAGCGCGACGTCGGCGGAACCGTCGCGCAGCAGCCCGGCTTGTTCGCCGACCTCGCACAGCAGGATCTCGACCGGAGGGCTCGCGGCCAGGAGCCGCTGCAGGATTTCGTGCGACGCTCCGGCTTTGGTCGCCAGTACCAGCGGATGATCTCCGGCGCGACGGGTGCGCCGGGCAGCGGCGGCGACCGCGTCGAGGGCGATCCGGGACTCGCGGAGCAGGACCCGGCCCGCCTCGGTCAGCGCGACGCCCCGGCGGTTTCGGTCGAGGAGCTGGACCCCGAGCCGTCGCTCCAGCTGGGCGATCGCGCGCGAGAGCGGCGGCTGAGCGATTCCTAGCCGTTCGGCGGCTCGGCCGAAATGCAGTTCTTCGGCGACCGCCGCGAAGTAGCGGAGTTCGCGGGTCTCAAGGTCGTCCACCACTGCAGCGTAATACCTGGCGGGTATCACAGCGGACCTTATTGATCTTGGCCGAAGAACGGCCGCGCGCCGACCATGGACGGAGTGAACGACACGAAAACCGCGCTGGTCACCGGCGCGAACAAGGGAATCGGCCTCGCCATCGCCCGTGGCCTCGGCTCGCTCGGCTTCACCGTCGCCGTGGGTGCACGGAACGAAAACAACCGCGAGAAGGCCGTCGGGGAACTCCGCGCGGCGGGCATCGACGCGTTCGGAGTCGCGCTCGACGTCACCTCCGACGACAGTGTCGCCGCTGCGGCCAAGTCCCTCGAACGGCTCGACGTCCTGATCAACAACGCGGGCATCAGCGGCCAGTTCGACGGCGGTGCCCAGGACCCGACGACGCTCGACCTCGACGTCGTCCGGACAGTCCTGGAGACGAACGTCTTCGGCGTCGTCCGGGTCACGAACGCGATGCTGCCGCTGCTGCGCGAAGCGAAATCGCCGCGCATCGTCAACATGTCCAGCAACATGGGCTCGCTCGAACTCCGAAGCGGTCCGGTCCTCGCCGCCTACGCGCCCTCGAAGACGATGCTCAACAGCATCACCGTGCAGTACGCCCGCGTGCTCGCCGACACGAACGTCATCGTCAACGCCGCCTGCCCTGGTTACGTCGCAACGGATTTCAACGGTTACGCCGGAACGCGGACGCCTGAACAGGGCGCGGCGATCGCGGTCAAGCTCGCGACCCTGCCGGACGACGGGCCACGCGGCGGTTTCTTCGACGACGCCGGGGTGGTCCCCTGGTGACGCCTCAGCCGCGCAGGTCGGCGAGGACTCGTTCGCGGTCGTTGAGGTAGCGGCAGTCGCGGACTGGCAGTTCGAAGGAGTTCAGCAGCTTCTCGAAATCCGCGTACTCGTCCGGGTTGAGCTGGATGCCGGTGACCTCGAAGTGCGCGGCCATGGTGTCGGCCAGCTCCTCCCATTCGCCGGACCACTGCAGGTCGCGGTAGTGCTCCAGGTCTTCCGGCGCCATCCGGGCGCCGAGCAGGCGCAGGACGCTGTCGACGAAGTAGCTGATCCGGTTGCCCGCGCGGTCGTCGACCGTCGGGTTCGCCGGGTCTCGCGCGGCGTCCGGGTTCCGGACCACGCCGGGGCCCGGCAGCGGATAGCTGGTGTGCACGTGCCCGTCGCCGTTGACCAGGACGACCACGCGCACGCCGTACCGTTCGCCGACGCAGCGCCAGCGGCCGTTGTACTGCTGCCGCCGGGGTTCGCCCGGATCGTTGGCCACGTCCTTGACCACCGCGATGATCTGCGCGTCGCTCCACCCGGGCGGAAATTCGCACGTCGCCCTGCGGCCGATGCCGGAAGCGTGTCCACCGCCCACCTTCGGCTCCTCTCGTCGGCACGGAGCCTAACCCGGACTCCGCCGTTCAGCCGAGTAATGCGAGCGCCAGAATGCCGACCGCCAGCAGGTCCGGACCGCGGAACAGTTGCCGCATAAGGTTTGCTGGCATCGGGCCAGCAGGAGTGTCGACGAAACCCGCGCTGCTGTAGTCCACCGGCTGTCGGGTGACGGTGCGCAACACCGAGAGCACCGCCAGGGCAACTGTCACCCACGAGAGCGGCGAAAACGCGGTGCCCAACGCCAAAAGCGCCACTGAGAGCAGAGCGCACCAGACCAGACCGACCGCGGCCAACGCGACGCCGTGGGCGAGCACCAGCTCCCACGACGACGAACCCAGCCACCTTCGCCGGCCCGGATTCCGCCACAGCACGCCAAGACCGGCCCCGAAAGGAGTAAGCGCGACGTACGCGCCGATCCCGACGAGCACCGGTCCCGGCAGAGTGGGAACAGCGACATGGCCGACGGCTACCGCGAAAGCCACTAACAAAACCGCGCCCGCGTACCGGGAACGGCCGACGATCCCGACCCACGCGAGCCGGAACGCGGTGGGCGGGCGCAGCGACCACGATCCCGCGGGCGCGGCCTCCGGAAGCATCATCATCGGGTCGAGGAACATCACCGCCATCGCGCGCAAGACCCGCGCGTTCCAGCCGTCGAGCAACACCGCGCGCCCGGCACCGCTGACTGCTTCGCCGCCGAAACCCAGCAGCAGACCGCATAACGCGAGCGCCGCGCCGACGTACTGCACCGCCATCGCGTCCAGCTTCATCGCGGCGACAACCACGCCAGCCGTCGCGAGGAGCAACGGCCCAACGGCTTCGAAAAGGAACGCGGTGCGACGCGCGGTGGTGAACGCGAGGACCGCGCCGCCGGCGACGAGAGCGGCGGCGGCGCGCCACCAGTCGACCGAACTGCCGCCGACCGCCAGCATCAGCGCGGCGAGATATCCGAGCACCACCACGAATCCGGTGAGCACGCCCGCCAGCCGAGCCGCGACGACGCGGCGGCGGTCCACCTTGGCGAAGTCCATCCAGGTCAGTTCGGCCGGTTCGGCCCAGACGAAACCACGCCGGAGCAGGCTTCGCCAGCCGACCGCGGCGCACAGCGCGACCAGGCCGAGCACTGCCGAGTAGTCCACTGCGGACGGTCCGAAAAGGACTTTATGCCAGGCGTCGGTGCGGAAGAACGCGGTGAACAGGAAGCCAACGCCGAAGATCAGCACGAACGTGGGGCTGTCGCCGCTGAAGATGCCGCCAAACCGCTTGCGGCCGGGCACGCGCAACCGGGTCACCACAGTTCGAGCACGCTGTCTGCGGTGTCCAGCAACGGTTGATGGTGCGTGGCAACGACAACCGCCGCACCGGCCGCGGTGGAACGCTTGATCAGCTCGACCAGCCACTCCTTGCCCGCGGTGTCGAGCGCGCGTTCGGGCTCGTCCAGCAACAGCACTCGGTGCGGCCGCGCGGTGACGCCCAACAGCAGCAACCGGCGACGCTGTCCAGCCGAGAAATGCCCGGCGGTGACGCGAGCGCGTTCGGCGAGCCCCGCGTCCGCCAGCAGTTCTTCGAAATCGCCGAGGTCTTCGCCGAACGAGCCGGAAAGCAGCTCCAGATGCTGCGTCGGGGTGAGCTCGGCGAAGAAGTCGGAATCATCGAAGAGCACAGACACCTTGCGGCGGAAGGAAACACTGCGCTCGTCCGGCTTCGCGCCGTCGATGAGCACCCGGCCTCGCTGCGGTTCCTGCATTCCGTACAGACACCGCATCAGCGTGGATTTGCCGACGCCGTTGGGCCCGACGAGCACCGCGCATTCGCCTGGGTCCACCGAGAAATCGAGATCTTCCAACAGCCACAGGTCACCGGCTTTCACGCCGAGCCCGCGCGCGTCCACTATCGGCGACACAGCAACTCCACCACCGGGGCCAGCGCTTCGAGGTTCGGCTCCAGAACCGTGAAATAGCTGAAGCCGAAGCGAGCGCGGTGCGCGATCAGCTGCTCAGCGATTTCCTCGACGGTGCCGACCAGTACCGTGGGGACTTCGGCGAGCTCGTCAAGCGTGAGCGTATCGCCAACGCTCGCATGGATTTCCCGCAGCGCACCGGCACGATCATCAGTGATCTGAACCAATTGCACGAGCAGGTTGAATTCGGCATCGCGTCCGGCGAGCTGAGCGGAGACAAACCGGGTGCGCTCTTCGACCGCGTCCGCCGTCGCCAGTGCCAGCGGTGCCCCGTCGCGCACCTTTGCCATGCCGCTGAAGGCAATCGTCGCCGCGTGCTCGGCGGCGAGCGACAGCAGCCGGTCCCCGCGTCCGCCGATCATCAGCGGGGGACCGCCGGGCCGCACCGGTTTCGGCGCGTATTCCGGATCCGCGTACAGCCGCTGAAATTCCTTGATTGTGCGTTCGAGGTGATCAACCCGCGCGCCCGCACTGGGAAACGGCATTCCGGCCGCTTCGAACTCTTCTTTCACATATCCGGCCCCGAGGCCGAGTTCGAGCCGTCCGGACACGAATTGGTCCGTGCCCGCGACCTCGCGCGCGAGCAGCACCGGGTTGTAGAACGGCGCGTTGAGCACGAAGGTGTTGAGCCGCACGCGTTCGGTGACGGCACCGGCCAGCACGAGCGCGGGAAACGGCGGCGCGATGCCGAGGTGATCAGCAACACTCAGCACGTCGTAGCCGAGTTCCTCGACCCGGCGGCACTTCGCGATCCACTCGTCGCGCGAGCCGGGCCGCACCAGGTTCACGCCGAAGCGGAAAGTCTTCTCCCCATCCATGCGGCCCACGCTACCGCCCTCCCCAACGCCGTGAAGGACTCCTTGAGGGAATCAGATTCCCTCAAGGAGTCCTTCACGGACCTTGGCTGGGAAGCTCAGCCGAGCCGCTGGGCCAACGCGTCAAGCTCGTCGCGCAGCGAGGACGGCACCTCGCCGATCTTCGCGAACCACTCCTCGATGAGCGGCAGTTCCTCGCGCCACTCCTCGTTGCGCACCTCCAGCGCGGCCTGGATGTCCTCGACCGGCTCGGACAGCCCCTCGAGGTCGAGGTCCTGGGCGTTCGGCACGAAACCGATCGGCGTCTCGACCGCGTTGCCCTTGCCCTCGACGCGCTCGAGCACCCACTTGAGCACGCGCGAGTTCTCGCTGAAGCCCGGCCACAGGAAACGGCCGTCGTCGCCGCGGCGGAACCAGTTGACGTAGAAGATCTTCGGCAGCTTGTTCGCGTCGGCGTTCTTGCCGAGGTCCAGCCAGTGCTTGAAGTAGTCGCCGGCGTGGTAGCCGAGGAACGGCAGCATCGCCATCGGGTCGCGGCGCACGTTGCCGACCGCGCCGACCGCCGCGGCGGTGGTCTCCGACGACATGGTCGCGCCCATGAACACGCCGTGCTGCCAGTCGCGGGCCTGGTTCACCAGCGGCACCGTCGTCTTGCGCCGTCCGCCGAACAGGATCGCCGAGATCGGCACGCCCTTCGGGTCGTCCCACTCCGGCGCGAGGATCGGGCACTGCGACATCGGCACGCAGTAGCGCGAGTTCGGGTGGGCGGCCTTCTCCTCGGAGTCGGGCGTCCAGTCCTGGTGCTTCCACGAGGTGGCGTGCGCGGGCTTGTTCTCCATGCCCTCCCACCACACGTCGCCGTCGTCGGTGAGCGCCACGTTCGTGAAGACCGTGTTGCCCTTCTCGATGGTGCGCATGGCGTTCGGGTTCGTGTGGTTGTCGGTGCCCGGCGCGACGCCGAAGAACCCGAATTCCGGGTTCACCGCGTACAGCCTGCCGTCCTCGCCGAACCGCATCCACGCGATGTCGTCGCCGAGGGTCTCCGCGCGCCAACCGGGAATGGTCGGCTGCAGCATGGCGAGGTTGGTCTTGCCGCAGGCGCTCGGGAACGCCGCCGCGACGTAGTGGACCTTGTCTTCGGGCGAGATCAGCTTGAGGATCAGCATGTGCTCGGCGAGCCAGCCCTCGTCACGGGCGATCACCGAGCCGATGCGCAGCGAGTAGCACTTCTTGCCCAGCAACGAGTTGCCGCCGTAGCCAGAGCCGTAGCTCCAGATCAGCCGCTCCTCCGGGAAGTGCGAGATGTACTTGGTCTCGTTGCACGGCCAGGCGACGTCCTTCTCGCCAGGGGCCAGCGGCTTGCCGACCGAGTGCAGCGCGGGCACGAACTCGGCCTCGGTGCCGTCCGGCTTGACGAACTTGTCCAGCGCGGCCTTGCCGGCGCGGGTCATCACGCGCATCGACGCGACGACGTAGGCGAAGTCGGTGATTTCGATGCCCAGCTTGGGGTTTTCGTCGCCGAGCGGACCCATGCAGAACGGGATGACGTACATCGTGCGCCCGGCCATGCAGCCGCGGTACAGCTCCGTCATGGTGGCCTTCATCTCGGCCGGGTCGACCCAGTTGTTCGTCGGGCCCGCGTCCTTCTCTTCCTTCGAACAGATGAAGGTGCGGTCCTCGACCCGCGCGACGTCGCCGGGGTCCGAGGTGGCCCAGTAGGAGTTCGGCTTCGCGTCCAGCTTCACGAAGGTGCCGGCGTCGACCAGCTCCTGGTTGATCCGGGCGGCTTCCTCGTCAGACCCGTCGACCCACACCACGCGGTCCGGGGTGGTCAGCTCGGCGACCTCCCGGACCCAGGACAGCACGCCACTGTGCGTCGTCGGCGCTGTGTCCAGTCCGGGGATGGCGACTGCGGTCATCTCTACTCCTGACTTCCGACGACAAAAGAGCCCACACCGCGAACGACAGTGTTCTTGGTGCGGGCTTCGTTGCCGGCGACCGAATGGCTTCGCACACCGGCGGAAGACCGGTGTGCGGGTTTTGGGATTCCCCGACTGTAGCCGGATGGACGGCAGGTAACCGAGAGCTGACCTGTCGGTTCTCTCACAAGAACGATAAGGGAATCGATTCAGTTTCACCGGAACGGGCCAGTGCCGAAAATCTTTCCGCGTGGCCCGCGTCGCATTCGTGCCCGATGCCGGGAGCTGGGCTGATCGGTCCTGATCTTGCTGCTGTGCCGCCGGACTCCGCCGGACGCCGCCGGTCCCGGAAACGAAGAACGGGCCCGGCGCGCGGCCGGACCCGTTCGTGTGACGTCAGTTACCGAGGGCTCAGTTGGGGCTGATCCACTGCCCGGTTCCGTGGTCGATCTTCGCCACGCCGCTGAGCAGCTGGGCGCCTTCGCCGCCCCAGGCCGAATCGCTGCCGGGGTCGGCCGCGGCCGTCGAATCGAGCGCGTGGCTCGCGCCGTCGGCCTCGGTCCACTGGCCCTGGCCGGTG
Source organism: Amycolatopsis sp. NPDC054798 (assembly GCF_053611505.1). Lineage (NCBI taxonomy): Bacteria > Bacillati > Actinomycetota > Actinomycetes > Pseudonocardiales > Pseudonocardiaceae > Amycolatopsis > Amycolatopsis sp. NPDC054798. Next base: position 60,106 of record NZ_JBSHAM010000038.1, read on the forward strand.
TGCTCGAAGGTGTGGGTGGAGCCGTCCGCGCCGACCTGTACCGCGACGTCGGCCTGGCCGTCGCCGTTGGTGTCGGTGAAGGCGATCGTGCCGCCGGACTTCGTCTCGACCACCGCGGTGTCGTTGTGCCCGTCGTGGTCGGTGTCGATGGTGGCGACCCCGGCGTCGACGTTGCCGTCCGGCAGGTCGGCGTGGATGTGCCCGGTGGTCGAGGTGTCCTGCGAATGCGAATCGGTGCCGTCGGAGCCGGACTGGCCGTGGCCGGATTCGACCCAGCTGCCGCTCTGCTCGTCGTAAACCGCCTGGTCCACGACGTGCCCGGTGGAGTCGAGCACCGCGTAGTGGTCGGCGACGCCGTCGTGGTCGGTGTCGGCGAACGCCTGCGCGGTGCCGTCGTCGTGCTCGACGACCGCGGTGTCGGAGACCCCGTCGTGGTCGGTGTCGTAGTTGACCTCGGCCTGGTACTCCTGGCCGTCGACGTGGACGGTCAAGGCCTCGTGGCCGGTCGCGTCAGTGCCGCCGCTTTCGTCGACCCACATGGGTTGGTCCCCCTTATTGCGCCGGGTCTGCCGCTGGTTTCTTCGCTCGGTATGACTCACGTTAGGCCGGTTCGGTTCCCGTCCACAAGCCGATCACCTGCTCACGGCGGCAGGTTGACCGGAAGGCCGCCGCCGGTGACGGAAACGCACCAGGTCCCGGCTTCCTCGCGGTTCAAGTCCAGCCGGGTGGTCGTCGGCGGATGTGCGTCGCGCGAGACCTCGACCTCGAAAAACGCTCCGTCGCCGGGTCCGGTGGCCGGCTTGCCGAGACGGATCCGGACGTGGTCCTGATCGAAGCGCTCGACCGCCCGGGTCGCCGGGTACTCGGTGGACGCGTGGCAGTTCACGTTCTGCAGGCCGATCGGATCGCGCTTGTTGACCGCGTCGACATAAGCCTGGACGACGACCTCGGGACCGCCAGCCGGCCGGTGCACTTCGACGCTGTCGTCGGTCGCGACGACGAAGACGGCGACGCCACCGCCGGCGAGCAGCACCACCGCACCCAGGCAAATGCCGACGATCAACCCGGTCCGGCGGCGCTTCTTCGGCGGCTGCCATTGCCGCGGCGGAGGCCCGCCCCATTGCGGAGCCGGCGGCGGTGCTCCCCACTGCGGCGGTTGCGGTCCGGGCGGCGGAGATCCAGGTCCGTACGTCACCGGCCGATCATGCCCGATCGCGCACCATGCGAATGCGGGAAAGGAGAGTTTCGGCGCGAGTGTGGCCCTCGGTGACGTCCTTGAGGCGTTTCGAGACGATCGCGATCTTCTTCGCCCGCTCCTGCGCGCTCATCTTGATCGTCTGGTCCACCTCCTTCAGCTCCGCCTCGATCGCCTCGATGCGGCGGCCCAGCGCCTCGTCGAGGGCGAGCGACAGCTGCTGTTCGGCCTCGATGAGCTGTTCGGCGATCAGCTGGTCGAGCGTCGAGCGGGCGTCGGCGATGGCTTCGACCAGCCATTGCTTGAGGTGCTGTTTGTCCGAGGCGTGCTTGCGGGTGCGCGCCATCCACCAGCCCGCGCCGAGGCCGATCACGATCGTCGCGGGCAGCACGACCGGGTTGAGGATCGCGACCCCGGCCAGTGGCAGCGCGGCGATCTTTCCCGCGCCGACGCCGCCGGAAATGCCCATGAACACCAGCAGTTTGTCTTCGGCGGTCGGCGGTTTCTTGTCCGGCGGGCGCAGCACGACCGGCGGACCGCCGGCACGCGCGAACTGGGCGCGGATCACGTCGAGTTCCTCGGCCGAGAACAGCTCGGACAGCGCCGTGTTCGTGACCTGGTTCAGCCGTTGCGACAGCAGCATCGACACCCGCTGCGACGCGGTCTGCAGCGCGATGTCGACTTCCTGGGGCAGCGCGGCCAGTTCGTCGCGTTTCGCCGCGTCGATGCGTTGCCGGAAATGCGTTTGGGCCTCACGCATTTCACGGCTGCTCTCGTGGCCGATCTCCACGCGCGTGCGCTGGATTTCGCCGCGCAACCGCAGTTGCCAGCCGCGCGTGGAAGTGCGGCGCTGGGACTGGAGATCGTCGCGGCGGGCACGGAGTTGTTCGGCCTCGGCTTCGCCTGCCGACAGGGCCCGGCTTTCGGCCTGCAGCTTCGCCTTGATCCCGGCCAGCGCGCTCGACAGCGCGCGGAGCGTGTTGGCTTCCTTGAGCATCATCGACCGGCCGACCAGCAGTTCCTGCAGCGCGACCTGCACCGACGCGATGCCGGACTTCTCCCGCAGCATGGCGGCGACCTGCTCGTTCGGTGCTTTCGCCGCGCTCTCGAACACGCGCGCCGACACCGGGTGGAAGACCGCGTCGGCGAAGCGCGGCGCGTGTTCGGCGAGCAGTTGCCGGTCGGCTTCCAGGATCTCGCGCCAGCCGCGGAACGCGTCGGTTTTGGCCAGCACGAAGACGACCGTCTCGACGCGGTCCGCGACCTCGCGCAGGAACTGCAGCTCAGTGGAGGTGAACGGGGCCGACGCGTCGACCACGAACACCAGCGCGGTCGCGCCCGCGGCGGCTTCCTTGGCCAGCTCGCCGTGCAGCGAATCGAGCCCGCCGACGCCCGGGGTGTCGACCAGGGTCAGCCGTTCCAGCAGCGGGACCGGGCCGGAGACCTCGACGTAGCGCGGCGGCAGCTGTCCCGGCGGCAGCTCGTGCGAGGCGGACACCCAGTCGACCAGCTGCGTCAGGTCGAACGGCACCGAGGCCAGCTGACCGGGGTAGCAGGCCTGTGCGCCCCACTGCTGCGCGTGCTCGAAAACGAGGTAGGTCGCGGTGGCCACGTCAGCGTCCACAGGGGACAGTCCCGGGGTCGCGAGCAGGGCGTTGACCAGCGAACTCTTCCCGCGGTTCGTCTCGCCGACGACCACCACGGACGGTTTCTCCGAACGGGCCTTGCGCTGGTCTTCGACCCACTTTGCGGCCTGTGGATCAGCCTCGCGGACGACGCCGAGCAGCTGTTCGCGAGCGGCCTGGACCTGAGCGGGAAGCGTCGGTGCGGTCACTGCGCCCGCTTCGCGTAGACGGTGACGATCGGCGCGCGCAACAGCCGTTCCTGGTCGGCGAATCCGACAACCTCGGTCTCCGCGACGATGCCTTCCAGCTCCGGATTGTCGGTCGGCACCGCGCCGCCAGCCTCGTGCCGCGCCGGATCGAACCGTTCGCCCTCAGCGCGCAACGCGGTGACGCCGATGGCGGCGAGCCCGTGTTCGAGCCGTTCCACGACGCCGCTGCTGCGGGCGCGGTCCAGCGCGTACAGGCAGAGCTGGATAAGCGCCTGCCGGTCGGAAAGCGCGCGTTCGAGGTCACCCGGGGCAGCTACGAGGTCCACATCGGGATCCGACGCATCCGCCGCGGCGGCGGTTCCGTCCGCCTCGGCGATGATCCGCGCGAGGGCGTCCGCGCTGATCTCGCCGGTCGGCGCTTCGGCCGCGTCGGCGGGTTCCTCGTGGCCGAACCACGCCATCTAGACCCTCCCCTGGTCGTCCGGGTGATTTCACCAGTTTGCGGCAACGCGGCGCGCGGCGGGGGCGGATCACTCAGACGGGCCGAGAATCCGCGTCAGCAACTGCCGCAGCACGTCCTGCTCGTGCTCGACGTCCAGATCGGGATCGAGACTCGCGCGGGACAGCAGCGCGTCGACCAGCGCGACGACCCAGTTGCCCGCGTCGGACGGGGACAGCATGGGGGAGAGCCGGCCGGTCCGGACGCCGCGCTCGATCAAGCCCACGAGACCGACCCGCATGAGGTCGTCGTTGCTGCGGATCAGCTCATTGAACTCCGGATCGCGCGCGGCTTGCGCGGCCGCTTCGAGGATCAGCCGCACGACGCCGGGCAGCACGAGCGCCGCAGTCATCCGCTCGACCACGGCGAGCACGCCTTCCCACGGGTCGGCCATTTCCACCGCGGCGGCGAGCAGTTCCTCGTTGTCGGCGGTGTCCGCCTCGAAAATGCCGGTGAAGACCGCGCGCTTGCTGGGGAAGTAGTGGAACAGGCTGCCGGAGCTGATCCCGGCCGCGCGGCAGATGTCCGCGGTGGAGGTCTTTTCGAAACCGTTGCGGGCGAAGCAACCGGCTGCGGCGTCGAGGATCGCGCGTTTTTTCACCGCGTACTTCTCGGGATCGACGGTCCTCATCGTTCGGGCGGCGGTTCGTCGAGCCACGGACGGCCGTGCGCGGTGAACGCCTCGGCCAGCTGACGGCGCGGCAAATCCGTCTTCTCCCGGGCGATCTCCCGGTCTTCTTCGCCGAGCAGCACGAGCTTGCCGTCATCGACGAACACCGCGGTGAGGGGAGTGTCGATCCTCCGGCGCCGCTCCCGTCGTTCGAGGGTGACGCGGGTGGGGGAGACCGTGACGATCAGCCGGTCCCACCCCCAGAACCAGGCGAACGCCACCCCCAGTAGCACGCCGACCACGACCGCACCGATCAGCCGCCACGGCTGCGGGACCTGGAGCAGCAACCGGAACGGCCCCTGCATAGGGAACCAGGCCAGCGACGTGATCCAGTCGGCGAGCGCCTGCACGCCCCAGCCCAGCAGCGCCCCGCCGACCGGACAGGCCAGCCAGGACCCGCGGCGCACCCACGCCGGTTCGTCGACCACTGTCTCCATGGTGCGCAATATTAGACCGAGTACTCGGTTTATCAATGCAGGGGTACGCAAGTCCCCTGGTCGAGACCGCTAGCGCCCCAATGTGGCATTGGGTGCATCCAACGCACCCAATGTGGCGTTCGGTGCGTCCAACGCACCCAATGCCACATTGGGGGAGCCGCTGGCGGGGGAGGGTCAGGCGAGTTCGTGGATCAGCGAGCGCATCGCCTCGTCCAGCGCCGGGACGTCCGCGGCCAGCTGCGACGACACCAGCAGCTGGTGTTCCGCCGTCCGCAGCCACACCCGGCCCGCGACCGGGATCTCCAGCACCGTCAGCCGGAACGGCCGCGCGCGGCGGCCCAGCTCGACCTCGGTTTCGCGGACGAGCCTGCCGATCCGTTCGCTCGCGAGGATCTGGCGGCGGTGGAAGCCCGACGAGACCGGACGGCGTGCCGCGGCGAAGTGTTCAGCCGCGGCCGGGGCGAAGTGCTGGGCCGCGAGGTCGATCGCCGAACCGTCGCCGGGAGCTGGGCTTTTCCGGCGGGTGCGCGCTGAACCGCGTTCGCGCAGGAACGTCAGCAGGCCGTTCCACCACGGTTCCCACTGCGCTTGCACCGCCGCGCGGTCGAGAGCGGGCGGGACATGCACCGGCACCGCGGGTTCCACCGGCGGCAGCAGCTGGCCGTCGGCGACCGAGAGCGCGAGCACGTCCCGGAGGAACAACGCCACGTCGACGTCGTGGTCGCTCCCCCAGTAAACCCGCCACGAGGTGGTGTCCTCCAGCCGCACGACATTCAGCCTACGCGTCGCGGACGAGTTGTTTACTGTTCGCGAATCTGTTGCCAGATCAGGAAATAGGCTCGGTGCACGACGTGGGCCACGCGGCTTTGCGCCGGAGTCGCGCCGAAGGACGCGAACGAACGCCACCAGCCAGCGCGTTCCAGCGCGTGCGCCGCCAGCTCCGGCCGCGGGGCCCCGGGAAGGCCGAGCTGCGCGCCGATGTCGGCGTTGCTTCCCACCCGCAACACCTCTTCTGCCAGGTCTTCCGGCATCTCGACCGCACCCGAAGCGACGAGCGTCAACGCTTCCAGCAACCGCAGCTGATGCGCTTCCGGACGGGCCAGCAGCACCTCGATCGCGTCGTGCACGCGCTGCCGTTCGGCCGGATCGCCGGACGCGTGCGCCAGCGCGGTCACCGACGCCAGCGCGGCAGCGGCCTTGATCCCGTCCGCGCGCGCGGCGAAAACGATCGAAAGACGGCGGCGGACCGCGTCGAGCCCGGAGATGTCGAGAAGCTTGCGGCGCAACGCTCCCGCGGTGATCTCCGGTTCCGCGCGGATCGCGTCGACCGCGCAGCGGATTCCGAAGAGGTCGAGTTTCTCCAGCAGCCGCAACCGGATCCCGGTCGGGACGGCGCATTCCCAGCTGGTGAAGATGTCGGCCGCGATGAGCATCGTTTCGAGGATGTCGTCGTCGAGCGCGGCGAGCTGGCCGAGCGCTTCGGCGTCGGCGGAGGTGAAACCGCCGGACTCGGCCGATTCGGCGATCAGGCCGATCACCGGCAGCACGTCCGCGACGCGCGGCTTCAGCGTCGCGGCCTGCTTCTCGGCGAGCAATTGCGCGGCCTTCCAGACGTCCCCACCGGAGCCTTCGACAGATTCCGCGACGACCGTGTCCGCCTTGTTCAACACGGCGATCGCGTTGACCGGTCCCGCTTCCCGGCTCGCGGTCGCGGCGGTGAACGCGGCAAGCGCCTGCTGATCGTCCGCGCGCACGCCCTGGGTCACGACGTAAAGCACAGCCTCCGCGCCCGCGACGGCGTTGCGCGAGGTGTCGTCGAGGTCGTCGGAACCCTCGTCCTGCTCGGCCGCGCCCAGCAGCTGTTCGGTCCGCGACACCGACGCCGCGTCGAGCGAGCCGAGACCAGGGGTGTCGATCACCGTCATGTCCTGCAGCACCGCGTTGGTCAGGTACGCCTCGAGGTGCGAGACCTCAGTGATGTCGACGCCGAGCTCGGCCGGGATCGACCCGTCCGCGGCGAAGGGCAGCACCTGCTTGCGGCCGTCGAGGAACACCACCTCGACCCGGTCGACGGTGCCGTACTGGAACCGCGTGACCAGCCGCGTGCACTCGCCGACGTCGGTGGGCGCGACGAGCCGCCCGATCAAGGCGTTGACCAGCGTCGACTTGCCCGATTTGATCCGCCCGGCGACCGCGACCTGCAACGGCGCGCCCAGTCTGCGCAGCACCTCGGCGAACCCGGCGGCCGTGCGCGGGGACACCTGGGACCGCAGCCGGTGGCACAGCTCCGCCACCGACGCGGACAGTGGACCGGCGAGTCGTCCCCGTTCCGCCGCTGTCACCGCCCCGGCCCCCTTCCGGCTCGTTCGCTCACCCGAGCAGGAATCGTCGCATGCCGGTCATCCTTCGGTCGCACCGAAGGTGCTACCCGCGACCGACGCGGCAGTCGGCGGCGCGACCTACTGTTGAAACGTGCGACGGCTCAGCCTCTGGATGCGTGCCCACCCCATGGTGGGAGACTCGCTGCTCGCGCTGTTCCTCGCCGTGTTCGACATCCTGGTGTTCGCCACCGGCAGCCTCGATCCCGAACTGCCCGACCCGAATTGGTACGTCGCCGTACCGATCGACCTGGCCGTGGTCGCGCCGCTCGTGTTCCGCCGCAAACGGCCGCTGATCGCCGCCTACACCGCCTACGTCATTTCCTACGCGCACGGTGCGCTGGACCTCGGGGTGTCCGGCCTTGCCGCGCTCGCGATCAGCCTCTACTCGGTCCAGGTCTACGTCGGACGCAAACAGGGCTTGCTCTACGGCGGCGCGTTCGTGGTGGCCATGGTCGTGACAGCGATCGTCAAACCCGAGCCGTCGATGGCGGCGCAGCTGGTGTTCAGCGCCTTCACCATCGCCTTCTGCTGGCTGCTCGGCGAGTTCATGTACGCGCGTCGCGCCTACCAGCGCGAACTGGAGGCCCGGTTGCATCTGCTGGAGACCGAACGAGACCAGGCCGCGCGCATCGCGGTGGCCGAGGAGCGCGGCCGGATCGCCAGGGAACTGCACGACGTGGTGGCGCATTCGGTGAGCGTCATGGTCGTGCAGGCCGACGGCGCGGCGCTCGCCCTGAAGTCCAATCCGGAGCTGGCCGGACGCGCCCTGGGGACGATCTCCGAAACCGGCCGCGGCGCGCTCGGCGAACTGCGGCGGCTGCTCGACGTGCTGCGCAACGACAGCGGCGACGACGAACCGCGGGTGCCGCAGCCGGACGCGACCGCGCTGGGCGACCTCGCCGAGCGGATGCGCGCCGCGGGCGTCCCGGTGGACCTCGTCCTCGGCGACGGGCTGGACGCATTGCCCGCCGGGGTGTCGCTCGGGATCTACCGGATCGTCCAGGAATCGCTCACCAACACGCTCAAGCACGCCGGGGCCGGAGCGCGCGCCGCGGTGCGGGTGCAGCGGACCGGCGACCAGGTCGAGGTGCTCGTGCGCGACGACGGCGCGGGCCGGGCCCGGCGGCTCGAACAGGTCGGCGCGGGCGGAGCTTCCGTCGCAGCGGGGTCGGCTGGGTCGGCCGGGTCGGCGCGGCAACCGGCTCCCCGGCTGGCGGTCGCGGGCGGGAACGGGCTGATCGGGATGCGGGAGCGGGCGCACGTGTACGGCGGGACACTGGAGGTGGGCCCCGCCGCCGGCGGTGGCTGGCAGGTGCGAGCGGTGCTGCCGGTTAGGTTGAACTCGTGATCCGAGTGGTGGTCGTCGACGACCAGGAATTGATGCGCGTCGGGTTCCGGATGGTGCTGGGCGCGCAGGCCGACATCGACGTGGTCGGCGAGGCGGGCGACGGCGCGCAAGCCGTGCGGATGGCCGCGGAACTGCGGCCCGACGTCGTGCTGATGGACGTGCGGATGCCGGTGCTCGACGGGGTCGAGGCGACGAAGCAGATCGTCGCGGCGGGCACCGCGCGGGTGCTCGTGATGACCACCTTCGACCTCGACGAGTACGTCTACGCCGCGCTGCAGGGCGGCGCGTCCGGCTTCCTGCTCAAGGACACCCAGCCGGACTACCTGGTGTCCGCGCTGCGTTCGGTCGCCGACGGCGACGCGGTGATGTCGCCCTCGGTCACGCGCAGGCTGCTCGACCGGTTCGTCGGCTCCGGCGGTTCGGAAATGCGCGATCCGGCCGAACTCGACGTGCTGACCGACCGCGAACGCGAAGTGCTCGTGCTGATCGCGAAAGGCATGTCGAACGTCGAGATCGCCGAGACGTTGTTCCTTTCCGAGGCCACGGTGAAAACGCACGTCGGGCGGATCCTGTCCAAGCTCGACCTGCGCGACCGGGTGCAGGCGGTGGTCCTCGCCTACGAGACCGGGCTCGCCCGGCCCGGGATCGGCTGAAGCGTCCAATTCGGACAGCGTTCCCATTCGGACAGCGTTCAATTCGGACACTGTCCACACCGGACCCCGCCGCGCTTCCCGCGGCGGGGTCCTCGCACATCGGGCAAAGTTCAGGGTCGGCTCAGGGGCATCCCCCATCGCGCTCCACCCCGCGACACGATTGAGTACTACTCAGGTCGGGTAGCCGGTTCGATCCACAGGATGACGCGAAAACGGCCGCGCTGAGACAGGATGAATTCCGTTAGCACCGCCGTAGAGGGAGCAGGGGATGATCGAGGCAACAGGTCTCACCAAGCGTTACGGGAGCACGCTCGCGGTGAACAACCTGTCGTTCAGCGTGGCCGCGGGGAAAGTCACCGGGTTCCTCGGCCCGAACGGCGCCGGCAAGTCCACCACCATGCGCATGATCCTCGGACTGGACAACCCGACCGCGGGCCAGGTCCGGATCGGCGGGAAGCTGTACCACGACCTGAAGGACCCGCTGCGCACGGTCGGCGCGCTGCTCGACGCGAAATGGGTGCACCCCAACCGCTCGGCCCGCGCGCACCTGCAGTGGATGGCCCGTTCCAACCGGATCCCGGCGGCGCGGGTGGAAGAGGTGCTCGACACCGTCGGGCTCACCAGCGTCGCGGGCAAGCGGGCGGGCGGGTTCTCGCTCGGCATGTCGCAGCGGCTGGGGATCGCCGCCGCGCTGCTCGGCGACCCGGAGGTGCTGCTGTTCGACGAGCCGGTGAACGGCCTCGACCCGGAGGGCATCCTCTGGATCCGGAAGTTCATGCAGCGGCTGGCCGCCGAGGGCCGGACCGTGTTCGTGTCGAGCCACCTGCTCTCGGAGATGGCGCTCACCGCGACCGATCTCGTGGTCATCGGCAAGGGCCAGTTGATCGCGCAGTCGACCACTGAGGAATTCGTGGCGCGGGCCGCGGAAAACACCGTGAAGGTGCGCTCGCCGCAGCTTCCGGCGCTGCGCCAGCAGCTGATCGCCGCCAGCGCGCAGGTGACCGATGCCGACCAAGCGCTCATTGTGTCCGGAATGGACAGTGCGAAGATCGGCGAGATCGCCGCCTCGGCGAACCTCGTGCTGCACGAGCTGAGCCCGCAGACCGGCTCGCTCGAACAAGCCTTCATGCAGATCACCGGCGACTCCGTCGAGTACCACACCGGACTCGAGGCAGAGGCACAGCAGGCCGCGGCCCTCCGCTGACCACACTCTCGTTGGGAAGAGAAAAATCATGACTTTGCTCGCGGTCGAACGCATCAAACTCTTCACCACCCGGTCGCCGTGGTGGTGCGCTCTCATCGCACTGGGCCTCACCGTCGGGTTCGCCGGCCTCATCGCCACCTCGCTTCCGAGCGGGGAAACGCTGTCGGTCGCCAACACCCAGGTCGGGCACCAGTTCGGCATCGCGGTGATCATGGTGCTCGCGGCGCTGGCGGTCACCACCGAATACCGCTTCGGCACGATCCGCACGACGTTCCAGGCGGTGCCGCACCGCGGCAGCGTGCTCGTCGCGAAGGCCACCGTCGTCGCGCTGCTGTCGTTCGTCATCGGCGAGATCGGCGCCTTCGCCTCGTGGGGCCTCGGCTACGCGATCCACCCGTCGGACTCGGCGGCGCTGAGCACCTCCGCGGACTGGATCAACGTCGCGGGCGTCGGGCTGGTGTTCGCCTTCGCCGCGGTCATCGCGGTGGCGGTCGGCACGCTGATCCGGCACAGCGCGGGTGCGCTCTCGCTGCTGCTGATCTACGTGCTGGCAGTGGAAAACCTCGTGCAGCTGATCCCGACCGTGGGCCCGAAGATCCACCAGTGGATGCCGTTCACGGTCGCGGAACGCTTCCTCGGCGGCAGCTACAACGGACCTGGCGCGCCGGAGGCGGCGCTGTCGCAGTGGGGTTCGCTGGCCTACTTCGCCGGGGTGGCCGTGGTGCTGCTGGCGATCGCGATCGGCGTCGCGAAGAAGCGCGACGCGTAAAGACCCACAGGGGCGTTCGGACGAGTCAGGCGGGGGCCGGCGGAGCCGAACAAGGGGAAAAAAGGGGAAAAGGGGAACAAGATCCGGGTCGCCATTCGGGGGGCGGCCCGGATCTTTCCGTTCGGTAGAGTTCGGCCCACGAGAAGGGGGACCGCGTGCTCGAAGCGACCGGACTCACGAAGTCCTACGGCGACACCGTCGCGGTGCGAGACCTGACGTTCACCGCGCAAGCCGGTCGCGTCACCGGGTTCCTTGGGCCGAACGGGGCAGGCAAATCGACCACCATGCGGCTGCTGCTGGGGCTCGACGCGCCCACCGCGGGCACCGCGCACATCGAGGGCAAGCCGTACCGGCAGCTGTCCGATCCGCTGCGCACGGTCGGCGCGCTGCTCGACGCGACGTGGCGGCATCCGGGCCGCTCCGCTCGCCAGCACCTGCGGTTCCTCGCCGCGACGAACGGGCTGCCGGACCGGCGTGCCGACGAGGTGCTGGACCTCGTCGGGCTGTCCGCGGTGGCCCGCAAACGGGCGGGCTCCTTCTCGCTCGGCATGCTGCAGCGGCTCGGCATCGCGAGCGCACTGCTCGGCGATCCGCGCGTGCTGCTTTTCGACGAACCGGTGAACGGCCTCGACCCGGAGGGCGTGCAGTGGGTGCGCCAGCTGCTGCACGGCCTCGCCGCGGAAGGCCGCACGGTGTTCGTGTCGAGCCATCTGCTGCCGGAGATGGAGCAGGCCGCGCAGGATCTCGTGGTGATCGGCCGCGGCCAGCTCATCTACCAGGGCACCATGGCCGATTTCGTGGCCCGCGCCGGTTCGCGCGGCGTCCGGGTGCGCACACCGCACGCCGACGCGCTGCGGAAAGCGCTCACCGACGCGCGCGCGGTTTTCACCGAGGAATCCGGTGCGTTCCTGGTGTCCGAAATGGACAGTGACGCGATCGGCGAACTCGCTTTCGCCGCGCGCGCCACGCTGTACGAGCTGAGCCCGCTGGCCGGTTCGCTCGAGCACGCCTACCTCGAATTGACCGGCCAGGCGGCCGAATTCACCACTGGAGGTGCGCGGTGAATCTGCTGCGAGCGGAACGGATCAAGCTTTTCAGCACTCGCGCGCCGTGGTGGTGCGCGCTGATCGCGGTGGCCGCGCCGATCGCGTTCACCGCGTTGTTCCTCGGACTGTCCGGGGCCGAGGTCACCGCGGACGTGAGCAATACTCAGCTCGCCACGGGCACCGGCCGCACAGTCGCGCTGGTGCTGGCGGTCCTCGCCGCGACGGCCGACTTCAGCTGGGGCACGCTGCGGCTCACCTTCCAGGCGGTGCCGAAGCGGACGCCTGCGCTCCTCGCCAAGGGTGCCGTGGTGTTCCTGGTCTGCGCGGTGCTCGGCCTCATCGCCGGGGTCGGCTCGTGGGGGCTGGCGCATCTCGTCCGGCCGGACGCCGACCTGAGCCTGCACTCCGGAGCGGACTGGCGGATCGTCTTCGGCCAGGTGCTGACGTTCGCGCTGACCGGTTTGCTCGGCGTCGGCGTCGGCCTGCTCCTGCGCAATTCCGCGCCGGCACTGGCGATCGTGCTGGTGTGGACCCAGCTGGTCGAGGGCCTGGTGCTGCTGATTCCCAAGATCGGCAGCGATCTCTACCTCTGGATGCCGTTCTACGCCGCCTCGCAGTTCGCCGGTGGCGATTTCACCAGGACGTCGCTGAAACTGTCCGCACCTTTCGGGCCGTGGGGATATCTCGCGTATTTCGCGGCGATCAGCGTGGCGTTGTTCGCCGCGGGCGTGGCCTCCGCGAATCGGCGGGACGCCTGACCTGCACGTGCACATTCCCGATTGCGCAGCGGGCATTCGGATTAAAACTGTGTAAACCGGTGTGGCTTCTCTCACAGCGAGCGGACATACTGTCAGAAACCCACGGATATTCGTAGCAGAGCCCCGTCTCAGCTCTCCGGAGGTGAACCGTGACGGTGGACGTTGATCAGAATCTCGTTTCCCGCGACGCTGCGGTACCAACCCCTCGCCTCGAGCCGATGCTCGACCTCGAATGGTCCCAGGCGATCGAACTGCCCCGCTTCGCGCTGCCCGCGACCCGGCCGGCAGAACTGCGCCAGGCGTGGGTGCACCGCGCCCCCGAGGACGCGGTGCTCGGGCTGTACCGGCGGGCGAGCGGAACCGACGAAACGCTCCCCGCGCCGTGGTGGCTGCGCGCGGTCGCGAGCGGAAGGCTCGATTCGCGCGAACTCGGCTTCCGCATCGAAGACCGGGTCGCGCAGCTGCTCGGCAAGCGGATGGGCTGGGAGTTCGTGCCGTGGGCGGCCGACGGCGAATCCGGGTACTGGGAGTTCATGCCGTCCGAACGCGGCAAGTCCGGCCATTCCATCCCGACGACGGTGCTGAACACCGACCGGCACGACGGCTGGATCGACGTCCTGCCCGCGCATTCCGCCCGCGCGCCGGAGCCGGTCGCGGTCGCCGGACTCGCCGGACTGCGGTCCCGGCTCGGGGAGTTCGAAGCGGTCCGCTGACGCGCCCGTATGTTGTCCGGGTGGAAAACGAGGACCAGCCACGGCTGCGCAGCGTGGTCAGTTACGTCAAACGCGGCGGGCGGATGACCGTCGGCCAGCAGCGGGCCTGGGAAGAACACTGGCCGCGGCTCGGCCGGACGGTGTCGCAGCTGCCCGAGGGGCCGGTCGACTTCGCCGAATGGTTCGGCAGGGAAGCGCCGGTCATGCTGGAGATCGGCTCCGGCATGGGCGAGACGACCTCGCAGCTGGCCGCCGCCGCGCCGGAGCTGAACTACGTGGCCGTCGAGGTGTACGACCCCGGGCTCGGGCAGCTGATGCTGCGCGCGGAAAAACTCGGCGTGACCAACCTGCGGATGCTGCACGGGGACGCGGTGGTCCTGCTGACGGCGCATGTCGAGCCGGGCTCGCTGTCCGGGGTGCGGCTGTTCTTCCCGGACCCGTGGCCGAAGAAGCGCCACCACAAGCGGCGGATCGTGCAGCCGGAGTTCGTGGCGTTGATCGCGTCGCGGCTCGCACCCGGCGGGACGTTCCACATGGCGACCGACTGGGAGCACTACGCCGAGCAGATGCTCGAGGTGTGCTCGGCGGAACCCGCGCTGCGCAACCGGTACGCCGACGAGCCCGGCGGCTGGGCGCCCCGGCCGGAGTGGCGGCCGGTGACCAAGTTCGAACAGCGGGCGGACCGCGAGGGACGGGTTTCGCACGATCTGATCTTCGAGAAGCGCTGACCGGGCCGGATTGAGCTGGCTTTGAGCGGAGCCTCGGCTGAGGCGCTGATCTCGGGCCGACCTGGCTGACCTCGGCCGGGCCTTGAGCGCGAGGCTCGGCTGGCCTGGGGCTGAAGCGCCCCAATGCCACATTGGGTGCGTCACATGCACCCAACGCCACATTGGGTGCGTCACATGCACCCAATGTGGCATTGGGGCGCGGGTCGCGGGGCGGGCAGGGTCGGCGGTCGGCGGTCGGCGGTCGGCGGTCGGCGAAGTGAAGCAGCGAAGCGAAGCAGGCGGAAGTGACGAAGGGCCGTCGCCGGGTTCCCATCCCCGGCAACGGCCCTTCGCTTCTTTCACCCCCGGTGCCGCCCCTCCCCCGACGAGGGGCGGCCGCCAGCTATTCGTCGGCCAGTGGTTCCGCCTGCACCCGCTTCAGCGCGGGCGTGCAGACCGACGCACCGAGCACCGCGACCCCGATTCCCAGCACCACCGGCGCGGCGATCCACGGGCTGAACACGACCGACCCCCGTTCCATCGTCGCCATGAACAGCCCGAGCCCGACCACGACGCCGGTCACGCCCGCCCCGATGGTCGCGACCAGCGCGGGCAGCGCGGCCTCCATCCGCAGCGCACGCGACAGCACCCGCACCGGCGTGCCCGCCGCCATCAGCGCACCGAACGTCCGCCTCCGGTCCATCACCGAGCCCGCGGTCGCGACCGCCGCGCTGCAGCCGGCGAGGATGCCTGCCGCGATGAGACCGATCACGGTGACTCGGCGCAGGTCGCTGAGCTGCACTTGCTGTCCGTAGAGGTACTGCTCGCGGCTGCCGATTTCCTGCCCGACCGCGTTCGGCACCAGAGCGGTCCGCACGGACTCGCGGTTGGCTTCGGCAGTCGGCACGACCAGGGTGACCGTGCTCGGCTTGACGCCGGCCGGCACCGCGGACGGGTCGATCACGTATTCGCCGTAGTTGTTGTGCTTCTCCGGGCGGTAGGTCCCGGTGGTGACCGCGCCGAGCGGGGTGCCCGGGCTGTCTTCGCCGCCGTACCGCGCGACCCGCAGGTTGTTCGTGTCCAGCTGGTACGGCGTGTACAGCCCGACACCGGGCTTGCAGTCCTGCTGGGTGATCCCGAGGCGGGTCAGCTTGGCGGCGTCCGTGCAGGTCATCACGTACGCGCGCTGCATCGACCGGTAGTTCCCCTCGCCCTGCATCACGAAGACGCTGGCCACCGGGACGACGCGTTCGGACAGCCCGGCCTTCTCGAGCGTGGCGTTGGTCCGCGCGGTCGCTTCGGGGGCCCGGTCCGCGTTGACGTCGACGTACAGCGCCGAGTCCACGTACTGGCGTCCGCCTCCGGCGAGCGATTCGATCGACGGCAGCAGGGTGAGCGCCATCGACCCGGTGAACACCGCGAGCACGATCCCCGCCGAAGCCCGGTAGGAGCCCTTCGGGTCGTTGCGCAGCCGACGTCCGGCCAGCAGCGACGACGGCCGCCGCCAGATCCGCACGAACGTGCCGCCGACCGCTGAGGTCACCCAGGGTCCGACCACCATCGCGGAAGCGACCACCAGCAACAGGCCGAACAGCACCAGGTTGCCGCTGCCGCCGCTGCGGGCGCCGAAAACTGTGTAGAAGAAGAACAATCCGGCCGCGGGCAGCGCGAGCAACCGCCACCAGCGCAACGGTTTCACGGTGTGCCCGCCGCTCGCGAACAGCGGCGTACGCACCACCCGGCGCAGGCCGAGCACCCCGGCGAGCACCACGAGCACCGGCACCAGCAGCACCGCGAGAACGGTCAGTCCGACCGGCAGCGCGAAGTCCGACGCCAGCCAGGTCCCGCCGTCCCACGGCACGAACGTGGCCATCCCCCTCAGCGCCGGGCTCAGCAGCAGACCGAGCAGCGCGCCGACCCCTGCGGACAATCCGGTTTCGGCGGCGACCATCGCGGTCACCTGGCCGGGAGTCGCGCCGGCCAGCCGGATCGCGGCGAGCCGCTGTTCGCGGCGGGCCGCGGTGAGCCGGGCCGACGACGCGACGAGCACCAGGCTCGGCACGAGCAGCACGATGATGCCGACCCAGGACAGCACCGTGAGCAGACTGTCCGGATGCCCCTGTCCGCTCGGGAAGGCCGAGGCCGGGAAAGCGTCCTGGCCGGGCTGGTCCTTGTGCCCGTACGGACGCATCTCCTGCGTGCTGTGCCCGACGAGCGCGACGAGCTGTTCCGGATACCGCAGCGCCTCGTCGCCGAACGCGGCGACCGGTTTGCCGAAGCGGTTCCCGAGCTGGTCGGCCGGGGTGGCGTTCAGCAGTTTCCCGAGCGCGGGCGACACGATCGTCTCGCCGGGGCCGGGCAGCCGCGGGATGCCAGGGGGCAGACGCAGCGAGCCGGCCTGGCCGGTGACCGCGATGTCGACGCGGGCGACCTGCTTGCCGTCGAAATAGTCCTTGGAGGAGTTGACGAGCAGGGCGTTCTGCTGGCCGGAGTCGTAGCGGCCGCTGCTCTGCCACAGCGCCCGCTGCTCGCGCGCCTGAGTGGCGTACGGCAGGGTCGCCAGCAGCAGGACGAGCCCGGTCGCGACGGCGACGCCGACCGCGGTGAGGATCGCCGAGGTGCGGGTCCGCCGGTCGCCGCGCAGCACCCGCAGGGCGAGCTGGAACGGGTTCATGCCGCCAGCCTCGTCGCGATCAGGCCGTCGCGGATCGCCACCGTGCGCGGCATCGATTCGGCGAGTTCCCGGTCGTGGGTCACCACGAGCACCGCCGCGCCGGACGCCTGCGCGGCGGCCAGCAGAGCGTCCATCGTCTCGCGGCCGGTGCGGGTGTCGAGCGCGCCGGTCGGTTCGTCGGCGAAGATCACCTTCGGCCGGTGGGTGAGCGCGCGGGCGATCGCCACGCGTTGCGCCTCGCCGCCGGAAAGCTCGCCGGGGAGGCGGCCTTCCTTGCCGGCCAGACCGAGTTTGCCGAGCCATTCCCGCGCCGCGGCGATCGCTTCGCCGCGGGTCCCGCCGGCCAGCAGCGACGGCAACGCGACATTCTCTTCCGCGGTCAGCTCGGACACGAGCATTCCGGACTGGAAGACAAAACCGAATTCGGTGCGGCGCAGTTCGCTGCGCCGTTTTTCGCCGAACTGGTCGATCCGCTGTCCCTGCAACCAGATCTCACCGCTGTCCGCGCGCAGGATGCCCGCCAGCACGTGCAGCAGCGACGTTTTGCCGGAGCCGGACGGGCCGACGATGGCGATCGCCTCGCCCGGCTGGACGTCGATGTCGATTCCGGCCAGCGCGTGCTGCTGTCCGTAGCGCTTAACCAGCCCGCGCCCCGACAACACCGGTCCGGCACTCAGGTGTGGATTCGTCATCCGCCAGCTCTCTCCCTGTCTCCGTCATTCGTCTTCGACTGCGACGGAAAGCAGCTTCGCGGATTCGCCCGAGTGTCCACTTCGGGCAGACGGCCGGTACCTGAGCGGCCTTCATCGGCCGATCGGCCGATGGCGACGGACCACGTGGCCAAGGTGCGCGAGGACGCGGATCATCTACCGTCACGGTGTGCCGCACACCCCGCCGTCGAAAACCTTTGCCGCGCGGGCGACCGAACTCGCCCGCAGGCTCGACATGTCCGTGCTCGTGTTGCTCGCCGCGCTGGCGTTCGACGTCGTTTTCGTGACCGACGCGGCACTCGACAACGTCGGCCCGCGCTTTATCGATCTCGGCCTGTTCCCTGGCGTTTTCGCGATGGCGGCGTGCGCGTTCTGGGCCCGCAAACGGGCGGCGGTGGCGGGCGTCTTCGGTGCGCTGACGCTGATGTTCTGCACCTTCGCCATCCGCTACCTCTCCATTCCGACCTACTCCAGCGTGCTGGCGAATCTGTCCATCACCGAGGTGGTGGCCGGGATCGAAATGGTCTACTTCCTGGCCCGCCGGGCCCGCCCCGGGGTGGCGTTCGCGGTGATCAGCGCGCTGGTCATGGGCGCGCTCACCGCGGTGTTCGGCCGCGATTACGACGGCAGGCTCTACTCCAGCAACATCGCGCAGTCGTTGCTTTTCGGGTTCGCGCTCCTCGTCGTGGCCGTGATCACCGGCGCGATCGGCCGCCCGCGCCGCGAACGCGACCCGGCGACCGTGGAACGGCTGCGGAACATGCAGCGGTTCACCGAATTGGTGCGCGGCCAATGGCCGTTGATCGGCATGCTCAGCATCGGCGTGCTGATCGAATTCGGCTACACCTACGAAAGCGGCAGCCGCGGTTTCCCGCTGCTGGCCTGCTCGATCGGCGCCGCCGCGGTGACCGCGTTGTCGCCGCGCCGCCCCCGCGACGCGATCCTGGTGGTGGCCGGGCTCCTCCTGCTGTCCGCGCTCGCGACGCCGTTCCTGCATCCCAGCCACAGCTATCAGCTGCTCGGCGGCATCCCGCCGACCCAGATCGTGGCCGGGTTCGGCGTGGTCGTGAACGTCGTGCGGGCGGTGCCGCTCGCCCGGGCCTGGCCGCGGATCGTGGTGCTGTCCGGCGTGGTCGCGGTCGGCACGGTGCTGAACTTCGGCCCGTACCGCACCGGCAGGCTGCTCACCGACCCGGCGGTCCTCGGGACGCTCGCCACCGTCGGGGTCCTGCTGCTCGGCATCGCCATCGCGATCGGCCTCTACCTGCGTTCGCGCGACTCCGAACGCGCTCAGGTGGTGAAATCGGCGGTCACCGACGCGCAGACGGCCGAGCGGATGGCGCTGGCCAGGGAGCTGCACGATGTGGTCGCGCACCACGTGACCGGGATCGTCGTGCAGGCGCAGGCCGCGCGGATGATGGGGGAGAAGAACCCGGAACTCGCCCTCGAGGCGATGGGCCGGATCGAGAACGCCGGGGTGGAGGCGCTCGCCGCGATGCGCCGCCTGGTCCGCAGCATGCGCGGCGACGCACAGGCCGGCAGCAGCGAGTTCACCGAGCAGGCCACCACCGACCTGGCTGCTGACCTGCGCAAGCTCGTCGAGGCGAACAACCACGGCATTCCGACGCAACTGCGGCTCGACCTTCCGGCGAACCTGCCGCACGAGGTCGGCCGGTCCGCGCTCCGGCTGATCCAGGAGTCGCTCACCAACGTCGGCAAGCACGCCTCGGACGCCACCGAGGCGCTCGTGCTGGCCGAGGTCGTCGACGGCGAACTGCACTTGCGGGTGACCGACAACGGCAGCGGGCAGACTCATCGTCCGGCCGGCGGGTCGGGCGGATACGGTCTGGTCGGCATGCGCGAACGCGTCGCGCTGCTGCACGGCAGGCTTTCGGCAGGCCGCGAGCCGAACGGCGGCTGGCGGGTCGAGGCGTGGCTGCCGCTCGAGGCGAACGGGGAGACAGACGGGTGATCCGGGTACTGATCGCGGACGACCAGGAAATGGTGCGGATGGGATTCCGCATGATCCTGGACGCCCAGGACGACATCGAGGTGGTCGCGGACGTTCCGGACGGGGTCTCCGCGGTCGCCAAAGCGCGCGAACTGCGCCCGGACGTCTGCCTGCTGGACATCCGCATGCCGGGCCTGGACGGGCTGGAGGTCACCCGGCAGCTGGCCGGGCCGGACGTCGCCGACCCGCTGAAGGTCGTCGTGGTGACCACCTTCGACCTCGACGAATACGTGCACACCGCGCTGCGCAACGGGGCGAGCGGCTTCCTGCTCAAGGACGCCGGGCCCGCGCTGCTGATCGAAGCGGTGCGCGCGGCCGATCGCGGCGACGCGCTGGTGTCGCCGCAGATCACCGTGCGGCTGCTGAAGCATTTCGACGGCGGCACCACCGCCAAGCGCGAGGCCCCGGCTCCGTCGGAGCCGCTGACCGCGCGCGAACTGGACGTGGTGAAGGCCGCCGCACGCGGGCTCACCAATACCGAAATCGGCGCGGAGCTGTTCCTGTCGCTGTCGACGGTCAAGACGCATTTGGCTTCAGTGCAGGGCAAAGTCGGTGCGCGCAACCGAGTCGAAATCGCAGCTTGGGCCTGGCGTAGCGGCGTAGTGGATTAACCGCTACTGGGACGCCCGTACTATCTCGCTATGTCGCGTCGATTCCATGCCCCTGTGGTTCTGCCCGCCGACCTGTCCTGTTCGCTGCTGCGCGACGCCGTCGTGGATGTCGACGACGAGGGCCGGATTTCCTTCGTCGGACCGGCTTCGAGCGCGCCGGAGTTCGCCGGCGAGACGACCCGGCTGACCGGAATCCTGTTGCCCGGCTTGGTGAACGCGCACGCCCACAGCCCGATGACGCTGCTGCGCGGGATGGGCGGCGACCTGCCGCTGCTGCGCTGGCTGCGCGAGATCATCTGGCCGACCGAGGCGAAACTGAAGCCCGCCGACGTGCGCACCGGAATGCTGCTCGGATCGGTCGAAATGCTCCGGCACGGTGTGACGACCAGCGCGGAAATGTATTTCGAGGGCGAACAGCTCGTGGACGCGGTGCTCGCCACCGGCGGCCGCGTGCTCGTCGCGCCGCCGGTGATGGAACTGCCCGGGATGGACTGGCGATCGACGCTGGCGGCGATCGACCGCTGGATCGACGCCGACGGCCTTCGCTTCGGTCCGGGCGAACGGATCGAGCTGAGCTACGGCCCGCACTCGGCGTACATGCTGAACCCGGACGGCCTGCGCGCCACCGCGGAATCCGCGGCCGCGCGGGGTGCGCTGGTGCAGATTCACATCGCCGAGGCCGCGGCGGAGGACCTCGAGCAGCGCAAGGAGTACGGCTCGGTGCCGAGGCTGCTGGATTCGCTCGGCATGTTCGACGGGCGCACGCTCGCCGCGCACTCGATCCATCTGTCGGACGAGGACATCGCGATCTTCGCCGCGCGCGGCGTGGGCATGGCGCACTGCCCCGGTTCGAACGCGAAGCTGGCGTCGGGGATCGCGCGGATCAAGGACCTGCGCGCGGCGGGCGTCGCGATCGGCCTCGGCACCGACGGCCCGGCGTCGAACGACGACATCGACCTGTGGGAAGAACTGCAGCTCACGGCGATGCTGGCGCGGCTGGCGAACGACGATTCGACGGTGGTGACCGCCAAGGACGTCTTCCTGATGGCCACTCGCGGCGGGGCCGAAGCACTCGGCCGCCACGACATCGGCGTGCTGGAGCCGGGCCGCTGGGCGGACCTGGTGCACGTCGACCTCGACGACCCGGCGTTCGCCGCGGGTCTGGACGTGCCGGACGAGCAGCTGCTGGCGAACCTCGTGTGGGCGGCCGGTTCGCGCCGGGTGCGCGAGGTGTGGGTCGCGGGCGACCAGGTCGTCGCCGACGCCGAGCCGACGCGGGTCGACCGCCGCGAGATCCAGGCGACGGTGGCCGACACCGCCGCCAGGCTGCGCGCCTGACCCGGTCCGTGAAGGACTCATTGAGGGAATCTGATTCCCTCAATGAGTCCTTCACGGACTTCAGCGAGGGCGTACCTGGATTTCGGTGATGTGGGCTTCCGGGGTGGCGGTCACGGCGGTGAGGACGGCCGTCGCCACAGAGTCCGGGCGCAGGTACTTGTCGGCCTCGTAGCTCCCGCCTTCCTGGGTGCGGACATTGCGCTGCATGTCGGTATCCGTGCGGCCGGGGAAGACGGACGTCACGCGCAGGTCCGGTTCCTCGGCGCGGAGTGAGTCGGTGAAGGCGCGGACGGCGAATTTGCTTGCCGCGTAAGGACCCCAGCCCGGACGAGCGGTGTACCCGGCACCGGAGTTGATCACCACGACGTGGCCGTGCGCGGTGCGGAGCGCGGGCAGCAGCAGCCGGGTCAGTTCGGCCACCGCGAGCACGTTCACCTCGAAATTCGTCCGCCACACCGACGACGGCGCGTCGGCGACCGTGCCGATCTCGCCGGTGCCCGCGGAGTGGACGAGCACGTCCAGGCGGTCGATCTTGCTCGCCGCGGCTTCGAGCGACGCGGCGTCGGTGAGGTCGACCGGCCACGGCTTGGCACCGGGCAGTTCCTCGGCCACCTTCGCGAGAGCGTCGGTGTCGCGTCCTCCGAGGAGCAGCCGATGCGTCGGGGAAAGCTGGTGCGCGATAGCCGCGCCGATGCCCCGGGAGGCACCGGTGATCAAGGCGAGCGGAAGGTCGGTCATACCGGCCACGGTAGGCGTCCTCGGCGCGTTCGCCAGTCCGGGGAGTCGTCGATCACTTCGCCGGGGCGCACTGCGCCGCGGCCGCCGGATCGCGCGAGTAGCGGATCTCCGTCCGGTGCACCGAGCCGGTGAAATTGTCGATAAACCGACTCCAGGTGAGCGGGGCGCGGGTCGAGGCGAGCACTTCCCGCACGTCTGGGCAGCGCAGTGCCTGACGGGCGGCGTCGATCTCGACGGGCTGGAACATCCGGATCTGGCCATCGGTGGCGTAGTCGCCGCGTCCGGCTTCGGCGATCTCCCAGGCCGCGACCAGCCACTTCGAGTGCCCGGGACGGCCATTGGGGATGGACGACGAATGCGCGGCGAGGTCGCTCGCCAAGCCGTAGCCGTCGTGGATGCGCACGTCGAGCGACACGATGTTGCTGATCGCGCCCATGCTGTCGGCCGCCATAGTCACGTACGGCCGGTCGGTCGGGAAGCGGAACCACTGCTTCACGTCGCCGTAGCTGTAGACGAGCACCGCTGGCTGCTTCGTCTCCTGCACCGCGTCGACGGCGCGACGGACGACGTCCTGTCCCAGGTAATCCGTCGCGAGCACCGGGTGCTCGTGCCCGGTCGCCCACGACCAGTAGCCGCGTTCGTCCGTGACGCTCACCGCTTCGTGCGTGTTCTCGTACGGCACGCGCAGCCAGCCGCCCGCGACCACCGCCCACGTGGCGACCCCGGCGGCGCACGCGATCGTCCGCCGGGTCACCGGGATCGCCATGACCGGAAGCAACAGCACGAACAACGCGGGCAGCAACATCCGGCCGTGCATGAAATCGCCGCCGACCCGCACGACGTACAGCGCGAGCAAAAGCGCGCCTGCCACCGAAGTCAGCAGCAGAATCCGGGACCGGCGGGCCAGTACTGCGGCGATTACGAGCAGCAGCAACGGAACCCACAGCACGTACGGGTTGAACAGATCAGCCAGGTACGCGAACCCGCGCGGCCAATCACTGTTGGCCGCTTCCTTCGCGAGCGCGGTGTTCGGCGTGAGCAAACCGTAGTAGCCCATCCGAAACACCTGATACGCCACCGGAATCGCGATTCCCGCGCCGAACCAGCCGAGCGCGGTGAGCCAGCGCGGCCGAAGCAGCAGCACGAGCGCGACGAACCCGACCACGCTGAACAACGCCAGATCCGGCCGTACGAGCGGGCCAAGGCCGAGCACAATCGCAGTGACGACCGGTGCTTTGCCGCGCACCAGCAGCCACCAGCTCAGCCCGAGCCACAGGAACACCAGGCCGGTTTCCAACCCGGAAGTCGCGAAGTCCCGGAACGGCGGGAGCGCGCACACGACCAGCGCACCGGCGGGGGCCACCGGCCCGGCGTACAGCCGGCGGGCACCGTCCAGGCCGAAGAAAAGACCGCCGACCGCGCACAGCAGGCCGACGAGCACCGCGATCCATTCCAACGGCGGACCGGGAATCGTGCCGACCCCGGCGAGCAGCCAGGTCCACAACGGACTCGTGCTCGCCTCGACGCGCTCGCCGACGTTGAACACCGGCCCGTTCCCGGCGAGGATCTGCCGGACGGTGCGGAGCACGAGCAGCCCGTCGTCGCTCATCCACCGGCGCTGCCAGGCGAGCACCGTGTACAGCGCGAGGACCGCCCCGGTGGCGGCCCACGTCCAGGTCATCGGGCGGCGATACCACGGGGTCGGGTCGTCCGGCGGCGCGCCGGCGGCCGCGGTCATGATTGGTCCAGACCTCCCCCGAGACGTGATGTGCAGCCACAGTCTCGCATCCGTCTGGAAGTGACGCTCGGTGGTCGC
>NZ_JBSHAM010000039.1:0-23706 GCF_053611505.1 Amycolatopsis sp. NPDC054798
GGGCCGGACGGTCTGCCCCGTCCGGCCCGGCGGCGCGAAACAGTCACGGGCGGTCGGCGATGAAGACGGCGTGCATGGCGTTCTCGCTGGTGAACATCCGCGGGTCGGAGAATCCGGCGTCGGTGAGCATCCTGCGGTGGCTCTGCACCGAGTGGGTTTCTCCCTCGTCGGTCATCACCAGCATGATTTCGGAGAACAGGAACGGAAGCGAGTTCTCTTCCGGGGTCTCGTTCTCGTCGAAGGTGTGCCCGGACACCGCGATCCGCCCGCCCGGCCGCAGGACGTCGTGCATCCTGCGCAGCAGCCGCGTACTGGTTTCCGCCGAGAAATGGTGCAGCACATTGGTGATCATCACGATGTCGTACGGTCCGCCGAGCCCCACGGCGAACATGTCCCCCGCGATGCCGCGGAACCGGTCCGCCATGCCGTGGTTCGCGTAGTTCCGCTCGGTGATCGTCAGGACGTTGGCCCAGTCGACCCCCCAGATCCGCGCCCTCGGCTCGGCTTTCGCCAGGTTCAGGCCGTAGAAGCCGTGGCTGCACGCCACGTCGAGCACCTCGACGCTCTCCCGGTTCTTCGCCCAGGGCAGGAGCTGGCCCGCCATCAGCTCCGCCGCGCCGTTGTTGAACCAGTTGGTGTTCTCCGCGAAGTCTTCCCAGTACTGGAACTCGGGCGTCAGCGCGTGGCTGTCCATGACCGCGCCGCCTTTGCGGACGGCTTCGGTCAGCCGCCGCTGGGCTTCCCATTCCCAGTCGCTGGCTCCGAGCTTCAGCGAACGGCCGAAATACCGGCTGCCGGTGCTGACCAGAAGCTCGCTTCCGCCGGGCGGCAGTTCGTACGCCCCGCCCGGAACGGTCCGCACCAGTCCGATGGCGGCCAGCGAATCCAAGATGATCCGGAGGGCGCGCTCGTCCGCCCCTACGCGCGGGGCAAGGCCGGCCGCGGTCACCGCGCCGCCGGCCATGCCGTCGAAGACCTGAAGCTCGATCGCGCAGCGCAGCAGCGCGCTGCGCGCGAAACCGCGCATGATGTCGTGCAGCTTCTTCGGAGTCACCCCAAACGCATCGGTGGTCATGGCAATCCTCTCTCGGTTCGTCAGGTATGCGGCCACATGCTGGCCCGGTCGTTTCGAGAACTCGTCGAACGGCGCTGGCGGGGATCAGTTCTCGATCAGGGCGACCGCCCTCGCCCAGCCGGCGCCGGCGCCGGCGATCTTCACCGGCAGACAGGACACGGTGA
The DNA here is from genome assembly GCF_053611505.1 of Amycolatopsis sp. NPDC054798. Taxonomy (NCBI): domain Bacteria; kingdom Bacillati; phylum Actinomycetota; class Actinomycetes; order Pseudonocardiales; family Pseudonocardiaceae; genus Amycolatopsis; species Amycolatopsis sp. NPDC054798. The sequence goes on from NZ_JBSHAM010000039.1 coordinate 1,240, forward strand.
ACCCGGTGGCCGCTGGCAGGGTGTCCAAATTGGACAGCCGCTCGATCTGGCAGTACTCCCGGCGCCGCCCCGTGAAATGCGCCGGCCACAGCACCCCGCGGTCGCCGGTTCGGTGGTATTCGCCGATCATGTGGCCGAAGGGCGCGTCCAGGCTGAAGGCGTCCGTCCCGATCACCCGGACCCCCAGGTCGAGCAGCAGCTCGGTGGCCGGGCCGTCCAGCCCGGCGAAATCGGTGAAATACTTCGGGGTTCCGGCGAGCCGGTCGGCGCCGGTGCGCAGCAGCACGATCTCTCCCGGTCTCGGGGCGCGGCCGATCCGGCCGAACTGTTCGGTCAGCCGGTCCGCGCCGACGGCGCCCACCGGGGCATCCGAGATGTCGAGCAGCACGCCGGGGCCGATGAACCAGTCCAGCGGCATCTGGTCGATGTGCCGGGCGACGCCGTAGCTGGCCGAGGACCCGTAGTGCGACGGCGCGTCGACGTGCGTGCCGGTGTGCGTAGTCAGGGTGAGAGTGTCCAAGGACAGCAGTTCCCCGTCCGGCAGCGCCGCTGGGTCGAACTCGATGCCGTGGCCGGTCAGCATCGCCTCGGCCATGTGCACCGCGCCCTCCACGGGCGACAGCACCTCATGGGTGACCGGGTTCGGCTCCCAGACCGTGGCGTCGACCGGGGTGGAAAGGTCGATGATCCGCATCCGCGCTCCTTGTGCTCCGTCCGGCGGCACGGCCGTGCTCAGGCGAGCAGGCCGATCCCGCCGTCCACAACGATTGTTTGGCCGTGTATCCAGGCCGCTTCCGGCCGGCACAACAAATTCACGACGCCGGCGACGTCGCTGGCCGTCGTCAGCCTCCCGGCTGGGGTGCGTGCCTTCACCCGCGCGTCGATTTCCGGTTCGGCACTCTGCTCGCCCTCGTCCAGCTTTCCCGCGGCGACAGCGTTGACCGTGACGCCGCGGCCGGCCAGTTCGACGGCGAGGTACCGCACCAGGCTCTCCAGACCGGCCTTCGCGACGCCAAGGCTTACGTAGCCGGGAATCACGGTGCGCGCTCCGCGGCTGGAGATCGCGACGACCCGTCCGCCGGAGGGCAGCAGCGCGGCCAGTCTCTCCGCACCGTGCAGCAGCGGACCGAGAGCCACCCGCGCGTCCAGCTCGATCAGCGGTGCCCTGGCCTCGGTGGCCCGCATCCGATGAAACCGCACGGCGTTGTGCACCAACACATCCAGCCGCGGGCCGAGCGCGTCGAACATCCGGTGCACTCCCTCCGCGCAGCCGACATCGGCACGCACAGCCCGCACTTCGGCCCCGGTGGCGGACAACTCCCGCACGGCACGGTCCGCCGCCGATTCGTCGTGGGCGTAATTGAGCGTCACCGCGAAACCGCGCAGGCAGAAGCTTCGCGCGATCTCCAGGCCGAGGCCGCGGGTCGAACCGGTCACCAACGCCACCCGGGGCTCGTCGTTCTCCGTCATCGCCCCGGCTCACCGCGCCGCTGTGCGGTCGCTGTCCGTCTCCGCCAGCAGGTGCACCGAACCGAGCACCGTGCGCATGCGTCCGGCGTCGACGAGCGCGCCCTTTCCCGCCAGGTAGCCGTCCGGACGGATCAGTGCGTAGTCGCCGGGACCGGCGCCGAACGCACTGGCCACCGCGCCGTCCGGATCGAGGAGCACGCCGGCCGGCCCCGAGTCTGCTGCGGACGCGCTTACCGTGCGGACGGAAACGGCGCGGCCGAAATCGGCGGCCAGTTCGGCGGCCGGAGGCAACTCGCCGGGGCCCGCGAAGACCAGCAGGGTCCACCGCGGATCGGTCAGTTCGGTGCAGAGTGCTTGCCAGCCGGGATGTTCTCGCACGTCCCGCTCGGCGCAGCTGACCCGCTGGCCGGGCTCGATGCCTTCGCGTTCTTCGTCCGGCCGCAGGCTCAACGGGCTTTCCGGGTAGCGCAACGCGAGGCCGGACATATGCGCCATGATCTTGCGTTCGATCTTGCGCTTGACCGGTTTGAGCGTGTTGAGCAGCCCCAGCCCCGCCGGCAGCAGCACCGGCGCGGCGGCGTTTCGCAGCGCCAGCAGCACAGTCGCGGTCCTCGTGGAGCCCAGCAGAGTCTCGCCGATGGGGACCCGCTCGGCCCCGTAGCTGTCCAGCAGTTCTTCGCGGGCATGCCCGCGGATCACGTCGGCTAGTTTCCACGCGAGATTGCAGGCGTCCTGCACCCCGGTGTTCAAGCCCTGGCCGGACGCCGGGCTGTGCACGTGTGCGGCGTCCCCGGCGACGAAACACCGGCCCGCGCGCATCCGGGGGACCATGCGCTGCTGGATGGTGAACACCGACACCCAGGTCGGGACGGAGACCCGCACCGCACGGCCGAGCGCCCGCGAGATCTTGCGCTCGAACCGGCGTCCCACCGCGACCGGATCGTCCTCGCCGGAGGTGTCCGCAGTGTCCAGCAACCGCCACTTTCCCGGATCCGGGAACGGAACCAGGAGAACCGTGCCGTCGCCGGTGTGCATCCAGTGCAGGCTGTCGCGCGGCAACGGCGCGTCCAGCACCGCGTCGGCGATCAGCCAGGTTTCGGTGGAATCGCCCAGCAACGGCAGGCCCAGCACGCGCCGCACAGTGCTGTGCCCGCCGTCCGCTCCGATCAGCCACGGCACGCTCTGCCGGTGCGTCTCCCCGCCGGCGTCGCGCAGCCGGACGTCCACCCGGTCGTCGTGCGGCGCCACGTGGACCAGCTCGGTCGACCAGTCGATCCGCACGCCCAGTCCGCGCAGCCGGTCGCGCAGGATCTTCTCGGTGGTGACCTGGTCCACCTGCAGGGTGAAGGGGTAGCGGGTCGGGAGGCTGGAGTACTCGGTGTCCAGCCGGATCAGCTGGCGGCCGGCGCGGTGCACGGTGAAGTGGTCGACGCGCTGCCCTCGCGGCAGGACGTCGTCGATCAGCCCCATCTGGTGATAGGTCTCCAGGGTGCGGGCGTGCGTCGCGGTGGCCCGGCTGGTCGTCGCGGGCCCGCTCGCCCGGTCGACGACGCGGACCCGGATCCCGCGCCGGGTCAGTTCGTGCGCCGCGGTCAACCCGACCGGGCCCGCGCCGGCGACGAGGACGTCGTACTCCGCGGTGCTGGCTGCGCTCATCGGCTTCCCTCCGAGTCTGGACGACCGCTCCACGGTGTCGCGCGCGGTTCGACTCCGAGCCGAAGCCCGGTGGAGGCACGCGCTCGGCGACGGCTCCATCGGGCTTCGAACGCCGCTCGCGACGCTGTCGGAGAAGGACGAGGACGAAGGGAGTCCCGCATGACCGACAGCGTCGCCTCCGGTCCGCCGCTCGAAACGGTCGCCCATCTGCTGGGCGGCCCCAGAATCGACGACCTGCTGAGCCGGGCCGCCGAACAGGCGGCGGACCGCACCGCGCTTCGCTCGGCCGCCGAAGCACTGACCTTCGCCGAACTGAACGCGCAAGCGACCGGCTGCGCCAAGGCATTGCGGACGCTGCTGGGCGAGCGGGGCGTCGTGGCACTGGCGATGACACTGGACCCGGCCTTCGCCGTCGGCTTCTTCGGCATCGCCCGGTCGGGCCACGTCGCCGCCTTGGTCAATCCGCTGCTGACTCCCGACCGGCTGGTCCACGTGCTGGGCACCGCCGGGGCGCGCGCCGCGATCGTCCCGCCCGAGTTGTACCGGCGGCTGGCTCCGGTCCTCGACCGGCTCCCCGCGCTGACCCAGCTCGTCCTGACCCGTCGAGACGGCCTCGGCGCGGAAGCCGCCGGGGTGCCGACGCTGTCCGAACTGATCGAGGGCGCACCGCATGCGTCGCCAGCCCCGGCGTACGGGGAAATGGTGGCGTGCCTGCAATTCACCAGCGGCACCACCGGAGCGCCGAAGGCAGTACAGCTCACCCACCGCAACCTGCTCGTCAACGCCGCCCAGACCGCCTACATGCACCAGCTGACCCCGGACTCGGTGCTGTTCAACTACCTGCCGACCTTCCACCTGATGCACCTGGCCATCGGGGTCACGGTCGCCGCGAGCCACGTGCTGCACGCCGGCGACGATCCGGTCGAGGCGATGGCGGCGGCCGCGCACGCGCGTGCCACGCACGTCTACAGCCTGCCAATGCGATTGACCCGGCTGGCCAGGGATCCGCGGCTCGCCGAACTGGAACTGCCCGCCCTGCGCGCGATTTTGTCCGGCGGGTCGGCGCTGTCCGTGCCCGCAGCGGTCGCGCTGGCCCAGCAGTTCGGGGTGCCGGTGGTGCAGGGGTTCGGCCTCGCCGAGACCGCCCCGTCGGTCACGCTCGGGGACCTCGACCGGCCGCGGCCCGGCTCCTGCGGGGTCCCGGTGCCGGGAACCGCGTGCCGCATCGTCGACCCCGGCACCGGCGACGTGGTGCCGCTCGGGGAGAAGGGCGAGATCCAGGTGCGGGGGCCGCAGCTGATGCTGGGGTATCTCGGCCACGCCCGGGGCCAGGACGTGCGGCCCGGCGGCTGGTTCGCGACCGGCGACATCGGACTGCTCGACGCCGACGGGCACCTGTTCGTGACCGACCGGATCAAGGACGTGTTCAAATGCGACAACTGGCTGGTCTCCCCCAGCCAGATCGAGCGGGTGCTGCTCCGGCATCCGTCCGTCGCCGACTGCGTGGTGTTCGACTACCCGGACGACCTCAGCGGCGCGGTCGCCTACGCACAGGTCGTGCTCGCCGGCGACGTCGCACCCGAGGAGCTGGCCCGCGAGGTCAACGGCCGGCTGCCCTACTACGAGCACCTCAAGCACGTCGAGACGGTCTCCCGGATCCCGCGCTCGCCGACCGGAAAAGTGCAGCGGCAGCAGCTGCGAGACGAAGTCCTCGCCCGGATCCCCCGCTGAAAACCGGCAACGAAAGGAATTCCGCGTTGTTCACGTTCATCAACCGGTACCAGGTCACCGGCGACTCTCTCGAGTTCGAAAAATCGATCGACAGCATGCACGAGTACATGGCCACCCGGTCCGGTTACCTTTCCCACCGGCTCTACCGGTCGGCGCGCGAACCGGGAACCTACGTCGAAATAGCCGAGTGGGATCTGCCGGCCTCGCATCGCTCCGCCACCAGCGACCCGCGGTTCCGCGACCGGCTCGGCGAGATCCTGAAGGTCGCGACCGCCGAACCCGGCCCGTTCGAGCAGGTGTTCCCGCGCGCGTGACCGGCTTTTCCCTTCCTACGGCAAGAAAGGACGTCGCATGACGACGGCGAAGACCAAGATTTCCCCCGGGCTCATGCACCTGCGCGAGACAGCTCTCGCCGGGGCCCGGGCAGCGGCCGTGCGGGCGGCGGCCCGCCTGGGAGTGGCCGACGCGCTGGACGACCGCCCGGCCACGGTGGCAGAACTGGCGGCGGCGACCGGCACCCGCCCCGGCGAATTGCGGCGATTGCTGCGCGCCCTGGCCGCACACGACATTTTCGCCGAAGAGGCCGACGGCCGGTACCGGCACACCGACGCGTCCTGGCATCTGCGCGAGGACGCCGAATCCAGCATCAAATACGTCGTGCTGTGGAGCACGGAACCGTGGACCTGGCGGTTGTGGCCGCAGCTCGACGAGGCCGTCCGGACCGGCGAGAACGTTTTCGCGGCACTGCACGACCGCAGTTTTTTCGAGCACCTGCGCGCCGAGGAACCCGAATCGGGACGGATCCTGGACCGGGCGATGGTCCAGGCGAGTTCGCTTTCCGTCGACAGCATTGTGGCAACGCTCGACCTCGCCGGCGTCTCCTCGATCGCCGACATCGGCGGCGGCCGCGGTCAGGTGCTCTCCGCGGTGCTGGCCCGCCATCCGGAGCTGCGGGGCACGCTCTTCGACCACCCGGCCGCACTGGCCAACGCGGACGAGCGGCTGCGCGAGAACGGCGATTTCGGTTCCAGGGCAACACTGCTGGCCGGCGACTGCCGCCAGGCCGTCCCGGTTCGCGCCGATGCCTACCTCGCGAAAAGCATCCTCGACTGGGACGACGAGAGCGGCGTCACGACCCTCCGCAACATCGCCGCCGCCGCTCGGCCGGGGGCCAAGGTGTTCGTCGTGGAGAACCTGATCGGCAGCGCACAACTCGGCTTCGCCACAGCGATGGACCTTCTGCTCCTGCTCAACGTCGGAGGGCGCAAACGCACCGAAGCCGAACTCACCGCGCTGATCGAGCAAGCGGGTTTGGTGGTCGGTGACGTCCGGCCGATCGACAGCTACCTGCATCTGTTCGACTGCCGAGTTCCCTGACACCTCCCGCCTGAGGGCGCACGAGAAACCGGCACGCGGGGCCGAAGAGTCGTCCTGCGGGCAATGGCTACGACAGCAGGTCGCAGAATTTCGTGGCCGTTGCCCGCATTCACGAGAACCACGACGGCAAACCGCGCTGCCGGTGGCGGGACCGTCCTCGGGAAAACGGTGCTGGCTCGCATCGCCCGGCACGCACTGATGCCAGCTCAAGGAAGCCGGGTCGCTAGACCGTCTGCGCCGATGCTGCCCGGGGGATCTCGCGCGGGTGGTCCAGGTCAGAGATATCCCAGCGGTTTTCGTGCTCGTCGAGACGGGTCCGGGAAAAGGAGACGGCGATCAGAATAGTGCCGTTGCCGGTCAGCCGGAGCGTTGCCGGGTGCGGCGATGTTCCGGGTGTCCCACAGCTGGATGGTGTTGTCACGCAAGGCAAACGCCGTTCTCTGACCGTCAGCGCTGCTGACTCGCGGGCCGCTGGGGCCAGTTGTCGCTGTCGGGGTCATCGCTGGCTCGGCCGCGGGACGCGGTCCGGCCGGGCGAGCATGCTGGCAAGGCAGACTGTTGCGGCAAGGGCCGCGACAGCCCGTATCGTCCAGGCCGGGAAAACGCGCTGTCCTGCGGACTGTCGCACGTCCACAACGCCGACGGTTGCGGGCGCGATCGGTTCTGCGACAGCTGGCCTCTCGGCGGAAGCCGCCGCATCAAGGTCGAGTCTGCTGCGCGCTTCTCGCTGAACTCGCCACACCGCAGGAACGGACGACGAACACGACCGCGGACCGCCCGCTCGGCCTATATCTGGTCACGCAGCAGGCGACCAACGAAACGGCGGCAAGCCATCGACGTCCGCCGCGAGAACCTCGGCGACGCCTGCCGTCTGACAGGCAAGCTCACGGCAACCATTTCACTGTCCGCTATCAGAACGGCACTGCCGACGAGGTCGGGGCCAACACAGTTCGCGGGCTCGATCCCAATGAAACCGCGCCGGACGACCGGGACGGTTCTCGGCGACCGGGATCGACGGGTCGTCGAGCGGCGGGGAATCGGCGGGAGAGCCGACTGAGCGCCAGCAACGCGAATCCGGCCTGATAGCCGCGAATCGTTGACGCTCATGAGTCCTTGACACTTCTTCGGCACTCTGTCCGGCATGACCTTCCTTCGCATGGCTTTCGCCGCACTGGCGCTGGCCTTGATGACCGTCGTGGCACCGCAGGCGACAGCCGGGCAGGGCGTCGGAGTCGTCGAGTACAACCTCGGCGATCAGGCCTTCCGCGATCCCACCGTGTCGGTGCCGATGGAGCTGGCCGCCGTCGTGCACTACCCGCGCGACCTCGGAGGCCGCCCGCATCCGCTGATCGTGCAGGAGCACGGCAGCTGGTGGAGCTGCGTGGACCCCGTCGCGAAGACCCCGGGAGGCGACTGGCCCTGCCCGCCGGGACAGCGATCGCTGCCGAGCTTCCGCGGCTACGACTACCTCGGCGAGAAACTGGCCGAACAGGGCTTCGTCGTCGTTTCGATCAGCGCCAACGCCATCAACGCGCATCTCCTCGGCGACGAGGGCTACTTCTCCCGTGCCCATCTGGTCAACAAGCACCTGGAGCTGTGGCGCGACCTGGCCCGCGGCGAAGGCCCGCTGGCGGCTTCCCTCGGCCGCTTCCGCGGGCACGTCGACCTCGCCCGCGTCGGAACCATGGGACATTCCCGCGGCGGCAAGGGCGTGATGTGGCAGGCCTCCGACAAGCACACGCCCGAATGGCCCGCCGGCGTCCGGATCCGCGCGGTCGTCCCGCTCGCGCCGGTCTACTTCAACTCCACCGAGGACGACAACAGCGACGTGCTGGTCACCCGGATCCCGTTCAAGGTGATCGTCAGCGCCTGCGACGGCGCTGTCGGCACCGCAGGACTGCAGTACGTCAAGGACGTCGAGGGGCGCAATTCCGACGCTGGCGCGGTTTCGCTCGCCGGGGCCAACCACAACTTCTTCAACACCGAATGGTCGCCGGGCAAGATCGGCGGGGAGGACGACACTCGCCCGGGCTGCGTCGGCAAGCTGACGCCGGCGCGGCAGCGAGCGGACGCGGTCCGGGAGATCGTGCCGTTCTTCGCCAGCCGTTTGAGGTAACGAGAAGGCCGACGGAGCCACGGGGTGCGGCTTCGTCGGCCTTCTCGGGCATTTGGAATCGAGCGAGTGCCAGCGTTTCAGGCGAGGCTGCGCAACCGCCTGATCCGCAGCCATACGAACACCAGCAGCGCGGCGGTGGCCGCGGCGAAGATCCCCGCTTCGCACAGCCGGAACAGCTCCAGCCTGCTGCCCGGCTGGTACACCGCGACGTACTGGGTGATGCCGTGGTCGTGCAGCGCGGCGATCCGGTTGCCGCCCATCGGGAACGTCACGGGGACGCGGTCGCCGGACGCGGACGCGTATCCGCTTTCCAGCACCAGGGGATCCGGGCCGAGCCGCCCGCTGGACACGAAGGCGGCGGGGGTTTCCGCGGAGTCCAGGGGCGCATAGGCACGCTCCGGCGTGCGGTAGAGCGAGCGCAGGGGTTCCGCGCTCATCCGCAGAACCACGAAGACCAGCAACGACAAGGCCATCGCGGCGTCGGTGCGGTGCACCAGCGCGCTCACCGCGAGTCCGACCGCGAACGCGAACAGGACGTAGACCACCTGCAGCACCGCGTACGCCTCGAAGAGCCGTCCGGTGAACCGGCTTCCGGCGACCGGGTCGAGCGTGCTGAGCTGCCCGGCCAGGCCGTCGGCGGCGACGCCGAGACCGGCGGCGAGCGCGGCGGCCACCGCGGCCAGCAACGCGGTTTTGGTGAACAGCCAGCGCGTCGGCGACACTTCCTGGGTCCAGACCAGCAGGTGGGTCCGTTGCTCGTATTCGCGGGAGATCATCGGCGCCGCCCAGAACACCGCGATCAGCACCGCGAACAGCCCGACCGCCTGCGCCTGGATGTCCGCTTGCCCGACCAGGGTGTCCAGCGAAGCCCGCGCGCCCGCGGAGCAGCCGGCGCGGCAGCCGGTGATCAGCTCGCCTAGTTGACGGTGCGTCCAGATCATCGCCGCCGCGACGGCCGCCGCGACCACCGCGACGCTCAGCACCGTCCACCGGTGCTGCCGGTAAGTGAGCCAGGTGAGCCCCACCTTCTTGGGCCGGAGCGGCACGGCGGTCACGGCTGGTCCCGCCGGAACGCGGGCCGCCACCCGGACGCGACGCCCCGGAAACTCGCCCGCACCCGCCACCAGGCGACGGCCAGCAGCGCGACGGTCAGCACCAGGAACAGGGCGCTCTCGATCAGCTCGACCATCGTCATCCTGGCTCCCGACTGGTATTCGACGACGTTGTAAGCCACCCCGTTGCCGCGCAGGCACAACGTGAGCTCATGCCCGGCGTCGATGCCGCGGCAACCGGCCGGGGCGGGGATCGCGTTGCCCGCGGCGTCGGCGTAACCGCCGTGCGCGAGCAGCCCGCCGTGCGCGGACCCGCTCACGTTCGCGTCCAGGGGAACGAGTTCCCGGCTCGCGCCGAGGAACCCGGGGCGCAGCAACGAAACCGCGACCCGCACCAGCGCGTACAGCACCAGCGTGATCCCCATCGCCGCCACGACCCGTTGCACCACCGCGCTGACCGCGATGCCGAGACCGAGCCCGAACAGCACATGCGCCATCGACACCGGCAACGCCGCGTTGAACGACTGCGCGGCGAACGCGCTGATGCGGCCTTGCGGGATCGGGGTGGCGTTCAGCGCTTCCCGCAACGGCTCGGTCGTCAGCGCCAGTACCCCGCTGAGCGCGAGCAGCGCCGCGGCGAGAAAGGCGAATCGCGAAACCAGCCACCGGGTGGCGGTGACGTCCTGCGACCACACGAGCAGGTAGGTCCGCTGCTCGAACTCCCTGGCGAGCAACGGGGCCGCGACGAACACGGCGACCACTCCGGAGAACGCGCCCAGCAAGGCGAGCACCACGCTCGCCGCGTCCTGAACCGACCGCAGCCGCTGCAGGAGATCCTCGGCTCCGGCGCAGTGCCCGGTCAGGCATTCCGGAGGGAGCGCGGCCCGGATTTCGTCGAGCGCGACGGTCGCCCGCCACGCACCGACCGCGAGCGCCGCCATCACCAGCGTCGCCGTCACCAGCGCCCAGCGGTGCTGCCGCCAGGTCAGCCAGGCGAGGCCGAGCACGCCGCCCCCGGACCGCACCTCGGCGCGCACGACGTCGGTCGTCATCACAGCCTCGCCCCGTTGTGCTTGGCCAGGTACGCCATGATGATGTCCTCGAACGACGCGGGCCGCGTCGTCCACGGCGGGGCCGGGGGCGCCGCGATCTCCCCCTTCGGCAGCCGGACGAGGAAACTCGACTGGGTGCGCAGATGGGATTCCTGGATCACCGGCCACGGGTCGGGCAGGCTGTCGGATTCCGGCCCGACGTAATAGATGTGCTCGGCCACCAGGTCGTCCACATCGCCCTCCAGGACCAGCCGCCCTTTCGCCAGCAGCAGCAGGTAGTCCGCGACACCGTCCAGCTCGGCGACCACATGGGTCGACATCAGCACGCTGACCCGGGTGTCGGCCACCTCGGAGAGCAGTTCCATCGTGACGTGCCTGCGCGCCAACGGGTCGAGGTTGGCCAGCGGCTCGTCCAGCAGCAGCACGGTCGGGCACGAGCCGAGCGCGATGGCCAGCGAAACCTGCGCCTGCTGGCCGCCGGACAGCTTCCCGCACGGCTGGTGGAGCGGAACCTCGAACCGGCTCAGCCAGCGCTCCGCCCGGTCCTGGTCCCACACCCGGTTCAGCCGCCTGCCCACGCGAAGCATGTCGGCGACGGAGAACGACCGGTAGAACGGCTTGTCCTGCGCGACGAACGCGACCCGGTCCGCGGCGGCGGCGCCGTGCTCCCCGATCTCCACCTGGCCCTCGGACGGCACCAGCAGCGAGGCGATCATGCTCATCAACGTCGTCTTGCCCGCGCCGTTGAGGCCGACCAGCGCAGCGACGCGCCCGGTCGGCAGCTCGAAGGTGCAGTCCCGCAGCGCCCAGGACGATCCGCCGCGGAACCTGGAGCGGTACTCCTTGCCGAGCCCGCGCGCGGAGATCGCGATGCCGGGTTCGGTGAACGTGGTCATCGGCGTCTGCCCGGCGTGCCCGTTCACCGGACGTCCTCCCGGTCGCGCTTCACGAGAGCGGCCCCGACCAGCTCCCGGATGTCCTCGTCCGACAACCCGGCCAGCCGCGCGCGCCGGATCCACGGGTCCAGGTCGTCCAGCAGTTCCTCGCGCTCCCGCGAGGACGCCGTTCCGACCGAGGCCTTGACGAACGTCCCCGCGCCCTGGCGGGACTCGACGAGACCCGCGAACTCCAGTTCGCGGTAGGCCTTCACCACCGTGTTCGGGTTGACCCCGCTGGACGCCACCGCCTCCCGCACGGTCGGCAGCCGATCGCCCGGCTTGAGCCAGCCGAGCTGCAACGCTTGCCGCACCTGCTGCGCGAGCTGCAGGTAGGCCGGAAGACCGGCGGTCCGGTCGACACGGAACTCCATGAACGCGACTCCATCCCCGGTAAATTGTGTCACTCTCGTAGTAAAGTAGCACAACAGGGAACGGCTTTTCTCGAGAGCGGAGCAATCAATGGCATCCGAGGCACTACCCGGGCAAACCGCCGGCGCGGGACGGCGCCGCTGGCTCGTGCTCGTCGTGATCTCGCTGGCACAGCTCATGGTCACCCTCGACTCCACGATCGTCGCCATCGCGCTGCCGTCGGCACAGCACTCGCTGGCGATCTCCGACACCGACCGGCAATGGGTGATCACGGCGTACACGCTGGCGTTCGGCGGCCTGCTCCTGCTCGGCGGGCGCCTGTCCGATCTGCTCGGACGCAGGCGCAGCCTGCTCGTGGGGCTGATCGGGTTCGCGATCGTGTCGGCGATCGGCGGCGCGGCGCCGAACGGGGCCGTCCTCATCGCGGCCCGGGCCGCACAGGGCGTGTTCGCGGCGGTGCTCACCCCGTCCACGCTGGCGCTGGTGAACGTCACGTTCACCGACGAACGCCAGCGCGGCAAGGCTTTCGGCGTCTTCGGAGCCATCCTGGTGACCGGCGGCGCGCTCGGGCTGATCGGCGGCGGGCTGATCACCCAGAGCCTGGACTGGCGGTGGTGCCTGTACGTCAACGTGCCGATCGCGCTGATCGCGCTTTTCGGTGCGCTGGCGCTGCTGCCGCCGACCCCCGGCGACAAACCCTCCACAGTGGACTTGCCCGGCTGCGCGCTGGGGTGCGGCGCGATGCTCTCCATGGTCTACGGCTTCAACCTGGCCGCGACCCGGGGCTGGGGGTCGGGGCTCGTGATCGGCTTGCTGGCCGGCGCGGTGGTGCTGGCCACCGCGTTCCTCGTCGTCGAAACCCGGTCGGCCACCCCGCTCCTGCCGCTCCGGCTGATCGGCGAACGCAACCGCGCCGGTTCGCTGATCTCGCTCGCCCTGGCCAGTTTCGCGATGTTCGGGATGTTCCTCTTCCTGACATATCAGCTCCAGGCGGTGATGCACTACTCGCCGCTCAAAGCGGGTCTCGCGTTCCTGCCGCTGCTGGTCAGCAATGTGCTGGTCTCCGGATTGGTCACCGGCCCGCTGCTGTCGCGGGTGCCGCCGCGCCTGCTGCTGGGCCCGGGGCTGCTCATCGCGGCCGCCGGCTTGCTGCTGCTGACCAACCTGTCCCCGGACAGCCAGTTCCTGGACGGGATCCTGCCCGCCGAACTCATCCTCGGGGCCGGTCTCGGCACGGTGATGGCTCCGAGCGCGAGCACCGCGACCGCCGGCGTCGGCCCCGAAGTACAAGGCGTCGTCTCCGCTTCGGTCAGCACGTCGCAGCAGATCGGCGGAGCCACCGGCACCGCGCTGCTGAACACGATCGCGACGAACGCGACCGCGACCTACCTGGCGACGCGGCCGATGGACAAACCGACGGTGATCGCGGGGACGGTGCACGGCTACTCGACCGCCGGGGTGTGGGCAGCCGGCGTCCTCGTGCTCGCGGCCGTCGTGGCCGTGGTGCTCATCAACGCGAAACCACAACCTCGCGGCAACCCGCACTGAGTGTCCCGATAGGACTTACGTCGCGCGGGTTGCCGGTCGGCGTCCAGATCGTCGGGCCCCGGCTCGCGGACTCGGCGGTGCTCGCAGTGGGCGCTCTGATCGAGCAGCTGCGGCCCGCGATCGGTTATCCGGAGGAGAACGCATGAAGTTCGGCGTCAACACATTCGTCACCGATGAGAGCATCCGCCCGGACGCGCTGGGCCGCGCGCTGGAGGAGCGCGGTTTCGAAACCCTTCTCGTGACGGAGCATTCGCACATCCCGGCGAAGCGGGAGACGCCGTGGTCCGGCGGCGGCGAACTGCCCCGCGAGTACTACCGCACCTACGACCCGTTCGTCGCCCTCGCGATCGCTTCCGCCGCGACGACCGCCCTCACTCTCGGCACCGCCGTCGCTCTGCTGGCCCAGCGCGACGTTTTCCAGACCGCCAAGGAAGTCGCGAGCCTCGACGTGCTCTCCGGCGGCCGGGTCCTGTTCGGAGTCGGCGTCGGATGGAACCGCGAAGAAATGCGCAACCACGGCGTCGAACCGAGCCGTCGCGGTCCGCTGCTGAACGAGAAAATCGCTGCGCTCAAAGCGATCTGGACGACCGAGGAGGCCGAATTCCACGGCGAGCACCTCGACTTCGACCCGGTTTTCTCGTGGCCGAAACCAATGCAACGCCCGCATCCGCCCATCGCCGTCGGCGGCGAAAGCCCGGCGGCACTCGACCGGCTCGTCCGCTACGGCGACGAATGGCTGCCTCGCGCGAAAACCCCGGTCGACGAGCTTCGCCGCGTCGCGTCTTGGCTGGCCGACCAGGGCCGCGCCGACGTCCCCACTACGCTCTGCGGCGCCACCACAGACGATTCCGTCACCGCCTACGCCGAGGCGGGAGTGGAGCGGGTGACGTTCACTCTCCCGCCGCTGCCGGAGACGGAAACGCTGCAATACCTGGACAAACTGGCGGCACACCTTGAGCGGCACGCACGCTGAACGCGGCCACTGCCCGATTCGGCAGTGACCGCATTCGTTGCCGGAACTAGATCCCCATGCTGGAGCCGAGGCTGTCCAGCGCCTTGGTGACCATGCCCTGCGCGGTGGCGTTCAGGTTGGAGTTGGTGCCGTTGACGACCCAGTCCGAGCCGGAGAAGATCACCACGGTCACGCCGTTGTCGACGCCGCCGTCAGTGCCGCTGCTGTTGATGCCGAGCAGCGAGGCCGCCTTCACCGACGCTTCGCCCAATTCGCGGGAGTCGTTGTCCGAGGTATCCTGGTCGTTCGCGGTCTGCGTGTCGCCGAAGATCGCGCCGATCACCTTGCTCTTGTAAAACATCAGCGCGAACTGCCTGCCCTTGATGCCGTGCTCCTTGTAGAAGAAGTGCGGGCAGGGGCTCTTCTTGTCGTAGCAGTCGTCGCCGAGGACGTAGAACGGCACGTGGTGCGCACCGAGGGATTTGCCGTTGCTGTCCTTGAAAGTCGTCGTGCCCTGGTGGTCGGGATCGGGGTCGGGGTCGCTGCCGTCGGTGTCGACGGCCAGGCCGGAACCGTAGGCGTAGACGCCCTTCGCCACCTGGTAGACGTTGACGTTCTTGGCCCGCGTCATGGTGTTGATGTGCGGCTTGGAATTGACCTTGTTCGCGTCCGTGCTGTTCTTCTTGACGCCGGCCAGCACCTCGGCGGCCGTATAGGACTTGGCAGCGGCGTCCTCAGTGGCCGCGTGCGCGGAGTTGACTGCGAGCGGAACGGCGAGCGCCAGAGCGGCGCCGACCACCGCGAAACGCCTACGGGAGGATGACATGACCGGGCGACCTCCAGCCTTCATTAGGAAAACTTCCTAACATAGTGAACCATCCGTGACCGGACGTTGTCACCAGGCGACCGGGAGAAAACCCGCGGAAGCCGCCTGGTGCTGGGACTTCGCACCCGGACAGCTCCCGCTGACCGGAACCGCCGTCCACATCGGACCAGCTTCCCGGCGACACGACCCGCCTCCTCCGCCAGGCAGCGGCCGCGGGGGCGAATCGGGATAGAACGGACAGATCAGTCCGCCGAATACGGCGCGAGGCTGTCCACCACCAGATAGATCCAGCCGTCCGCACCGGCGTGGCACGGCTGTGCGTCCCGCATCGCGAAGAAGATCTGTTTCATCGCCTGAAAAAACCGCGGTGCGATCTTTCGCCAGCGCGCCTCGGGGTTCCAGGTGACGGCACACGTCGGACGGGAGCGGAGCCGGGCCGACCACGCTGGGATCTCACTGAAATCCGCAGGGACGACAGCTGGCATCTCAGGGGTCTCGCCTGGGCGCAGCGAGACGGGCGGCTCCCCGGGGTCGCAGCGGATCCAAGCAACTCCCCGGGAGAGCCCCAGCCGCCTCAGGAGGCGCAATAAGCCTTGAGCGCCGCGTTGCCCAACGTGGTCTGGCCCCGGGTCGCCGGACCCGGCAGATGATTCTCATTGGCCGCGACCAGGACCTGCTTGCTGCCGTCGTCGCTGGTCAGCCACAGGTTGAAATATCCCAGCACCCCGCCGCTGTGATTCCAGGCCATTCCGCAGGCCGTCGGCGACAGGCCGATTCCCAGGCCGTACTGGTTGCCCGCGTTGTCGATCGGCACCGTCGTCTTCAGCTCGGCCTGCTGTTGCGGCGGCAGGAGCTTTCCGCTCAGCAGTGCGCGTTCGAAGGCGGCCACATCGTCCTCAGTGGACACAATGGCGCCCGCGGTCCCGAACGCCTGCACGTTGGAGACCGTGAAGTCGTTGTAGAACGTGCCGAACGAGATGTAGTAGCCGTTCAGGTAGTCGCCGGACAGGGCGGGATCAGCGGTCGGGAAAGACGTGTTGCTCAACCCGAGCGGTTCGATGACGCGCTGCTGGATCTCCGCGGCGGCCTCGTTCCCGGTCACCGCCTTGATCACCATGCCGGCGAGCACGTAGTTGGTGTTCGAGTAGTGGAACGCCGCGCCCGGTGCGCCCAGCGACGGATGCGACGTCGCGATGTTCACCAGCGTCTGCGGCGGCCACGGCTGCCGGGGATTGGTGTTCGCGACATAGGAGTTGAGGAACCGGGAGTCGCCCGCGTAGTCCGGCAGCCCGGAGGTCTGGTGCAGCAACTGCCGGACGGTGATCTTCGTGCCGTCGTTCCCGTTCGCGTTCACCGCGCCGGGCAGCCAGCGGGCGACAGTGTCGTCGAGGGAGAGCTTGCCCTCGGCTTCCAGTTGCAGCAGGACGGCCGAGGTGAACGCCTTGGTGTCGCTGCCGATCCGGAACTTCGCTTTCGGGTCCGCCGGGGTCTTGGTGGTGAGATTTCCGTACCCAGCGTGGATGTACTGCGCGCTTTCGCCGTTCCGGACCAGTCCGATCACCCCGGGATAGCCCACGCTGACCCCGGCCTGGGCCCCGGCTTGGAGAATCTCGGCGGGAGTCTCCGCCGAAGCCGGGCCGGCCAGACCGGTCAGCGCGGCCGCGACAGCCACCGCGACGGCTCCGAAAGCTCTGCGTCTCATCGCACTCCTCAGTTCGACGGTCGCAGGGTTCGCCCATGACAGGCAAACCCGGCGAAGAGGCGTGCGCACCGTATCCGCTTCCGATCAAACTTCGATGAAGCGCGAGAGGAAGCGCGAGAGGAACCGTCAGAGCTTGGCCGCGTCCACGATCGCCTGCGCGAACGGCCGCGGTGCCTCCTGCGGCACGTTGTGCCCGATGCCGTCGAGGATCCGGTGCTCGTACTTCCCGGTGAACTTGGCGCGATAAGCCTTGCCGTCCTTGGCCGCGCCGTCGAAGTCGCTGGACAGCGTGATCGCCGGGACGCCGATGGTCGCGCCCGCGGCGAGTTTCTGTTCGTGCGCGTCGTATTGCGGTTCGCCCGGGGCGAGGCTGAGCCGCCAGCGGTAGTTGTGGATGACGATCGCGACGTGGTCCGGGTTGTCGAACGCCGCCGCGCTGCGGTTGTACGTCGCGTCGTCGAAGTTCCAGGCCGGCGACGCCGTCTTCCAGATCAGCTTGTTGAAATCGTGCCGGTTCGCCGCGTAGCCCGCGCGGCCGCGCTCGGTCGCGAAGTAGTACTGGTACCACCAGCCCAGTTCAGCGGCCGGGGGCAGCGGCTGGAGGTTGGCTCTCAGGTTGGCGACGATGTACCCGCTGACCGGGACGACCGCCTGGCACCGCTCGGGCCACAGCGCCGCGATGACCGCGGCCGTCCGGGAACCCCAGTCGTAGCCGCCGAGAATCGCTTTGTCGATCTTCAAGGTGTCCATCAGCGCGACGACGTCGAGCGCGATGGCCGTCTGCTGTCCGTTGCGCACGGTGTCGGAGGACTTGAACACCGTCGGACCGAACCCGCGCAGGAACGGCACGATCACCCGGAACCCTTGCGCGGCAAGCAACGGCGCGACGTCGGCGTAGCTGTACGGGTCGTACGGCCAGCCGTGCAGCAGAAACACCGGCTTGCCGCCCGCCGGGCCGAATTCGGCGTACGCCATGCTCACGAGACCGGCGTCGGCGTGCTTGATCGTGCCCAGCGAGGTGTGCTCGCCCGAGCCCGCGCGCAAGCCAGCGCCAGCGGCAACGGCGGGCTGCGGGGAGGCAGGCGAGGAGCAGGCAGCGAGGGAGGTCGCCGCCAGACCGGCCGCGAACGCCTGGGTGAATCGTCTCCTGCTGATCATCTGAACTCCTGTGCGCGAAACCGTGGGACGGCCTCGACGCTAAGGAGCCCAGCCGCCGCCCGCGCCCGTCAGACGACGCAACCGGGGTAAGTCAGTCGCCGAGTGCCTTCACCGCATCGGCCAGTTCGGCCCGGGAGCTCACGCCGAGCTTCGGGAAGATCCGGTGCAGGTGAGTCCCGACGGTCCGGTGCGAAAGATAGAGCCGTTGCCCGATCTCCCGGTTCGTCAGCCCCTCGGCGGCCAGCTGCGCGATGCTCAGCTCGTGCGGGGTCAGCTTGTCCCGGGCGTCCGGGCTCCGGTTCGGGCTCGACTCCCCCGCGCTGCGAAGTTCGCGCCGCGCCCGCTCGGCCCACGCTGTCAGGCCGAGCGCGTCGAAAGTCTCCCGCGCGGCACGCAAATGCGCCCGGGATTCGACCACCCGGCGCTGCCGCCGCAACCACTCGCCGAACGCCAGATGGACCCGCCCGCGCTCGGCGGGCCATCCGTTCAGGTCCGCTGCCAAAGCCGCGGTGAACAGGTCCTCGGCGGTTTCTTTCGGCGCGAGCACGGCCCGCGCGTACCGCAGGCCGATGTGCAGCGCCGGTGCGGACGTCGACGCGGCCAATGGCTCCAGTTCAGCCAGGATTTCCCGCATCGTGTCCGCCTGCCCGGCCCGGACGGCGGCTTCGGTCAGCTCCGCGACGCAGTAGGCACGCAGGGCCAGCTGGTAAGCCGGATCGGCGGGGTCGAGCAACCGGCGCAGGTCGGCGAAGGCGTCCTCGTACCGGCCTTCGCTCAACGCCAGCAGCCCGCGCGCAAGCTGCACGGTGGCCAGCACCGGACGCGCTCCGGCGGCGAGCCCGGCGCGTTCGGCCTCGTCGGCGAGTGCGGTCGCTTGCTTGTGGTCGCCGCGCAGCGCGGCGATCTCGGCCTGGACCGCCAGCGCCAGCCCGCCCATGAACGGCTGGCCGGTCTCGTGCGCGAGCCGGACCGCCTCCGCGGCGGCCGGTGCCGCCCCGGCCAGGTCGCCGAGCCGGACCCGGCTCCACGCCTGAACGGCCAGCGCCCGCGGCAACAACCCGAGCCTGCCTTGCGCCCGCAAGCCCGGCACCGCGGCCGTCGAAAAGCGGGCGGCCAGGTCGAACGCGCCCACCTGCAAGGAAGCGCTGCCCAGGTAGCGGTCGGTTTCCGGATCGGCTCCGGCCGCACCGGCGAGAACCCGAAGCTGCTCCAGGACAGCGGTACCGCGTTCGAACGGCGCGACGTACGCGGCGACGGCGATCAGGCGCGGGTCGTCGTCGGAAATGGGCAGCTGGGCGGCGACGTCCAGCAGCGTCCGACGGGCCGTCGCACCGGGTTCGGCCCAGAAACACCGCATCGCCGCGCCCCACAGGATCCGCATCGCCGCGTCGTCCTGGCCGTCGGCGGCGACAGATCCGGCGAGCGCCGCCAGCTCCCCGATCCGGGCGGGATCCTCGCGGACGCCGTCCTCGAAACCGCTGAGCAACTGGCTCGCGGTCGCCTTCCGGCGCGCGGAAAGCGGGCCGTTCCGGGCGTCGCGCACCAAGCGTTCAGCGGTCTCGCGGCGGCCGGATTCGACTGCCAGCTCGGCGGCCCGCAGCAATCGGTCCGCCCGCGCGTCCGGGTCTTCGCTGAGCCGCGCCGACTGCTCCAGTGCGGCGATCGCCGCAGCCGCCCCGCCCCTCCGGCGAGCCCGGTCGGCAGCCGATTCCAACGCCGCAGCCACGGTTTCGTCGGGACCGGCGGCTGCCCGGGCCTGGTGCCAAGCGCGTCGATCGGGCTGTTCGCGGACCGTCTCGGCCAACGCGAGCTGTGCCCGCCGCCGCTCGCCGAGGGCCGCCGCGGCGGGAATGGCCGAACGCATCAGCGGATGCCGGAAGGTCGCGCAGCCGACCTCGAACTCGACCAGCCGGGCGTCGACAGCGGGGCTCAGCACCTCGGGCTCGACCGGCGTGCCGAGCAAAACTCCCGTCGCGGCAAGGGTTTCCGTGATCGAGCCGGTCTCGTTGAGCGCCGCGACCAGCAGCGCGGCACGGGTGGCTTCCGGCAGCGTCGCGACCCGGGAGGCGAACGTGCGCTCGAGCCGTTCGGTCAGCGGCAGGACCGGATCGAGCACGTCGAGATCGGCCACCGCGGCAGGCAGCTCGGTCAGCGCGAGCGGATGGCCCGCGGACTCGGCGAGCAGCCGCGTCCGGACCATCGGATCGAGCCTCGGCGCGACCGAGTCCAGCAGTTCCGCGGCGGCGTCGTCGGGAAGCCGGTCGAGCGGCATCGGCGAGAGACCCGCGTCGAGCAGCGGCGAACCGGAACCGTCCCGGAGCGTCGCGATCAGCGCGACCGGCTCGGTTTCGATCCGCCGGGCGACGAAGGCGAGGACGTCGGCGCTGGCGCGGTCCAGCCAGTGGACGTCCTCGGCGACGACCAGCACCGGCTTCGCGGCGGCGGCATCGGCCAGCAGCGTCAGCGCGGCGAGCCCGACCAGATAAGCGCTGGGTTCCGGCCCGTCCGCGAGCCCGAGCGCGGTCTCCAGCGCGGTCCGCTGCGGCGCGGGCAACTCGGCCACGCCCGCGCGGACGGGGTGGAGCAGCTGGTGCAATCCGGCGTAGGCGAGATCCTGTTCGGCCTCGGCTCCGGTCGTCCGCAGCACCCGCGTCCCCGCGACCGAAGCCGCTGCGGCCGCCGCCGCGGCGAGCGCGGACTTCCCGATGCCGGCCTCGCCGCGGATGAGGACGCCGACGCGGCCTTCCGTGCCGTCGACCAGCTCGGTCAGGTCCTTGAGTTCGGCGTCCCGCCCGCGCAGCGTCACGATCACTGACGATACCGGGAGACGACGTACGCCAACGGCGTCGTCCGACAGGCGCGGAGAGCGTCGCGACCGCCCTAGTTTCAGCCGAAAGCGACCCTCCACAAAGGAAAGCGATGAGACGCACCCGAACACTTCTCTCGGCGTTGCCGCTCGCGGCGCTGCTGGTGACGACCGTCACCCAGCTCGCCCCCAGCGCCGCAGCGGCCGAGACCACCGCCTGCGCCACCGTCCCGGTCACCGCGCCCAGCGGCGCGAAAATCGAATCAGTGCAGGCCGAGCCGAAGCCCGGCTACTGCGAAATCACCGTCACGTTCACCCACCCCGGAGCCAATGACCACGTCAAGGTCGCCGTGGCACTGCCGCAGACCGGGTGGACCGGACGGCTCCAGGCGGTCGGCGGAAGCGCGTACGCCGCCGGAGACTTCGGCGCGCCGCTGGCACAGGCCGCCAAGGACGGCTACGCCGGGGTGACGACCGACGCCGGCGTCCTGACCGGGCTCGACACCTCGTGGGCGCTGACCGCTCCCGGCAAGGTCAACGGGCCGCTGCTGACGAACTTCGCCACCCGCTCGGTGCACGAGGCCGCGGTGCTCGGCAAGGACGTCACGCAGCGGTTCTATCACCGGCCGGTGACCTATTCGTACTGGAACGGCTGCTCGACCGGCGGCCGCCAGGGCTACTCCGAGGCGCAGAACTACCCCGGCGACTTCGACGGCATCCTGGCGAACGCGCCCGCGGTCCACTGGACCCAGTTCGCGGTCGCGACGCTCTGGCCGCAGATCGTGATGAACCAGGAGCACGATTTCCCGAGCGCCTGCGTGTTCACCGCGTTCCGGCAGGCCGCGGTCAAGGCGTGCGACGCGAACGACGGCGTCAAGAACGGCATCGTCGACCGGCCGGACGAATGCAGCTACGACCCGCGCGCCCTGATCGGCACGAAGGTCGACTGCGACGGCAAGGAAGTCACCGTCACGGCCAAGGACGCCGACGTCATGCGCAAGATCTGGGCCGGGCCGACCGACGAACGCGGCCGGAAGCTGTGGGACGGCCTGCCGAAGGGCGCCGATTTCACCTGGCTGGCCGGCACCGGCGACAGCCCGTACGCCACCGGTTTCCCGGTCGCGGTCAAGTGGGTGCAATCGTTCGTGGCCAAGCAGGCCGACTTCGACGTCTCGAAGCTCAGCTACGCCCAGTTCGCCCAGGTGTTCCGCCAGTCGGTGCGCGAGTACGACGACGTCATCGGCACCGCCGACCCGGACCTGTCGGCCTTCCGCCGGACCGGCGGCAAGCTGCTCACCTTCGTCGGCTCGGACGACCAGCTCATTCCGCCCGGCGGCACCCTGCGCTACCGCGCCGAGGTCGAACGCGAGATGGGCGGCTCCCACCGGGTGAACGACTTCTACCGGCTCTTCCTGGCCCCCGGCGTCGAACACTGCGGCGGCGGGACGGGCGCGGCGCCGACGAACCCGCTCGGCGCGCTGGTCGACTGGGTCGAGCACGGCAAGGCACCGGCCACGTTGCCTGCCGCCACCGCGGACGGGAAGCAGACCCGCGACCTGTGCGCGTATCCGCGCGTCTCGCGGTACAAGGGCTACGGCGATCCGGCCGTCGCGTCCAGCTACCGCTGCCGCTGACCTGTGCCGTGGGGGGCGGCCCCCCCCGCCCGCCCCGCCCAAGCCAGGACCGCGTCGCGCCCGGCGCCACCCGCCCGGCG
>NZ_JBSHAM010000039.1:23716-82723 GCF_053611505.1 Amycolatopsis sp. NPDC054798
TTAGAGCGTTGTGTTTTTTGTGGGGTGTTCTGTTTTTTTTAATGAGGCCGCGGGCGTGGCCCCGCGCCCCCCCCCCCCCCCGCCCGCCCCCCCCACTTCCCTGAACCTCGTCGCACCGGGCACAAGCGTCCGGCGCGACGAGGTTCAGCTGTTCCTGTGCCACAGGAGAACTTCGGTCCATTCGGCCCCATCTTCGCGATGGACCAGCCCGCCTTCAGCCGTGAACCTCACCGAGCCCGACTGACCGGTGACGTACAGCGATGAGGTCATCCGACAGACGCGAAGATCATCATCGCCGACCTAACTTTCGTTCTATGCCTCATTTCCTCCGCACCGCTGTCCTCGGCTCGGTCGCCCTGCTGGCGACCGCGTGCTCCGCCTCCGCGACCCCGGCGACCGCCCCCGCCCCGGCGGCAGCCCCGCCGCCCGCCACCGCAGCGAGCTGGCCGTCCGCCCCCGTCGTGCCGCTGGCCACCCAGCCACCGCCCTCGCTCGTCGTCGACGCCCCGCTGCCGGAACAGCTCGCGAAGGGGCTCGTCGTTCTGCGCTACCGGGCGGAAAACCTGCGTATCGTCCCGGTCTACGGCCCGGCCGCGCTCGACGTCTCCCCGCGCATCGGCCACATCCACGTCACGGTCGACGACGCGCCGTGGCACTGGGCCGACGGCAGCGGCGAACCGCTGATCATCCAGGCGCTGTCGCCCGGCCCGCACAAGGTGTGGATCGGGCTGGCCGACCCGACGCACAAGGTCATGGACAGCAAAACCGTCAGTTTCGTCGTGCCGGTGGGCGGCCACCACTGAGCGGACCGGCACAATCGGTCGCATGCGACCAGCCGAGCGTTCCCGATGACCGATCTCGCCGACGGCAGGCTCAAGCTGCGGCATCTGCGGTACGTCGTGGCGATCGCCGAACAGGGCTCGCTGGTCGCCGCGGGCGAACGGCTGCACGTGACCCAGCCGGTGCTGACCCGCGGGCTGCGCGAACTCGAGTCGATCCTCAAGGTCGAACTGTTCGAGCGCAGCCCGCGCGGGATGACCGCGACGCTGTTCGGCGAGGTCTTCGTCGACCACGCCAGGGCGGTGCTCGCCGAACTCCGCCAGGCCGGGCGGCATCTCGAAGAGCTGGTCGACGGCCACGCCGGCACCGTCACGATCGGCGCCTTCTTCGCCGGGGCGAGCGTGCTGCTGCCCCGCGCGGTCGCGCGGGTGAAAGCCGTCGCCCCCGATCTGACCGTCGTCATCCGGCACGCCGGCCCGGACGCGCTGCACGAGGCGCTGCTCGCGGGCGACGTCGACCTGGTCGTCGGCACGCTCGAACCGGCGAACAACGACCGGCTGCGCCAGCACCACCTCTACTACGAGCCCGCTCGCGTGGTGGCGCGCCGCCAGCATCCCGCGCACCGGCGGCCGGGGCTCACGATCGCCGACCTGACCGGCGAACTCTGGTCGATGCCGCCCGCCGACAACCCGCAGCGGCGGCAGCTGGAGGAGCACCTCCTGAGCCGCGGCCTCTCGACCCCGGCCAACCGCATCGAATGCGGTTCGTTCCTCGCCGTGCGCGCCATCGCGCTGGAGACCGACACCCTGGTCGTGATGCCGCAGCTGGTCGCCGAGACCGAACCGGAGCTGGCCGCGCTGCCGATCGACCTCGGCATCGTGGAATCGGTCGGCGTCACGCTGCCCGCGGGCAGGCAGCTCACCCCGACGATGCTGCTCATGGTGCGGAAACTGGACGAGGTGGCGGCCGAGATCCGGGCGGCCGTCAGCGGCTATACCCAACCGGCATAGCCAAGCGCCAACGCGGCATTGGACGGGCATGACCACGCCTTCTAGCGTGTGAGTCATGGAAATGAATTCCTCCTGCTGCACCCCTCCCGGATCCGGTTCCGCGACAATTACGCGCCCGGTTCCGACAGTCGGCGGAAGTTTCCGGCTGATCGACGATTCCGGCACTCCGGTCACCGAGCTTTCCTATTTCGGCAAATACCTCCTCGTCTTTTTCGGTTTCACGCATTGCCGGACTTTCTGCCCGCCCGCGTTGGCCCGGATCGACCAGGCACTCGACCGACTCGGCGATCTCGCGGATCGCGTGCAGGCCCTTTATGTCACGGTCGATCCGGAACGCGACACCCCGGAGGTTATGCGCACTTTTCTGAAGGCGAACCATCCGCGGATCACCGGGCTCACCGGGCCCGCCGCGGAAATCGAGTCGGCGAAGAAGGCCTACCACGTGCACTCCCGGCGCGTCGACGACCCCGACGGCTACCGGACGCCGCACAGCGCGTTCACCTACCTCATGGGCCCGGCGGGCGAATACCTCACCCACTTCGTGGATCCGGTGGACAGCAAGGACATCGCCGCCGCGCTCGAGTCCTTTTTGGAGACGCGGTGACGCTGACGGCCCCGGACATCTCGGGGTATCCCGCGCTCGACGACAAACAAGCAGGCCACGTCCAGCATGTGCGCAATCTGATCGCCCAGCAGGACAACGAATGGGCGAACATGGGCAGCATGCTGTGGGGCCAGGAATGGACCGACGCCTACCGCTACCAGCTGACCCAAATGGCCTACACGCTGGGTTTCGCGCATTTCCACCACCTTCCCGCCGCACCCGGTGCGTTCCGTCCGACATTCGAAGAGATCATCCGGAAAATGCAGCTTCCGGAAGTGTGGGCGTATTGGCGCGAGACCAGCCGGGGAAGCCGGCGCAACAACCCGGACATCACGCAGTTGCGCGAAGGCTGGCGCGACCCGGTCGTCAAAGAAAACATCATGTACAGCGGCCGGTTCTTCGCGATGCTCGGCATGCACAGCATGCTGTTCGACAGCGACCAATACGACCGCGAAGGGGCGCTTTCCTTCCGCTGGGACCCGTTGTTCCAAGGACTGGGCGCCGAGATCTACGAGTACTCGCTCAGCTCGCTCGCCGACAACCTGTACTGGCAGATGGCCGAACAGGGCTGGTACGGCATCGTCTGCGAACCCAACTGCCTTTTCCTCGTCTGCAACCAGTTCCCGATCCTCGGCTTCCGGTTCCTCGACCTGCGCAAAGGCACGTCGGTCGCCGAGGAGGTCACCCAGGCCTACCAGGCGGCGTGGGACGAACGGGGCATCCTCAACGAGTACGGCGAGTACTGGCGGCTCTGGCTGGTCGAGCAGAACCGCCCGGAAATGCCCCTGGAAGGCGGCGGCAACGCCTGGACGGCGCTGAACCTGAACGCCTGGAGCCGCGACCTCGTGCACCGGCTCTACCCGGACCAGATCCGCGACGAGATCCGGCGCACCCCGGACGGCCTGGTCACCCTCGCCGAACCGACCGCGGCGCTGGAAGCCCGCACGGCCCGGCACGCCGGCCGGGAACCGGAGTTCACCCGCGACCTGGATTTCGCCTGGCGCGCCCCGGCTTTCGGCTACGTCGCGGCCTGCATGGCCGAGGTCGGCGACCACGAGAACCTGCGCGGCCTCCTCGGCTACGCCGACGCTTACCTGAATCCGACCTGGGAGAACGGGGGCCTGTTCTATCCGCGCGAGGACCGGTCGTTCGACGAGAACGGCAACATGATCTTCATGGACCGGCTGACCGGCAACGCGATGCTCGGCTATGCCCGGCTGAACGTCGCCGACGGGCTGTGGAAGATGTATCACCACCCGTGGACAGCAGAACACTTCCGGGAACCCGCCGTGACCGGGATCGAGGGAACGGCCGAACTTCTCCGCGCCTGGTACGACCGGGAAAAGTCGTTGCTGGCACTGACCTTGCGGCCGGTGGCCGGGAAACAGTCCGACGTGACGCTGCGGATCGGCAACGCCGACCGGCCGTGGACGCTGTTCCGCGACGACGTGCTCGCCGCCGATTCAGCCGGGACGGGATCGCCCGGCCTGCGCACCCGGACCGAGGGGAACGACCTCGTCGTCAGTCTCCCGCTTCGAGTCCGGACCAACCTGACGCTCTGCTTCTAGGAAAGAGACAACCGTGAAACTGGCCAATGTGGACGGCCGGGCCGTCCTGCTGACCGCCGAGGACAAGGGAATCGACGTCGCCAAGGCGTCGGGCGGCCTCTTCGGCCTCGGCTCCGTCTACCGGAACTGGACCGAATTCCAGGCGTGGGCGAAGAACCTCACCGCCGAACCCGACGTCGTCTTCACCCGCGCCCAGCTGAGCCCGCCCTCCCCCGCCCCGCAGCAGATCGTCGCGATCGGGCTCAACTACGACGACCATGCCGCGGAGTCCGGTTTCGCCGCGCCCGACGGCCTTCCTCCGGTCTTCACCAAATTCGTTTCCGCGCTGGCCGGTCCCGACACCGAGGTCGTCCTGCCGCCGGGCGGCAACGTCGACTGGGAGGTGGAACTCGTCGCGGTCGTCGGACGAACGGCCCATCGCGTCGAGGAATCCGAAGCGTGGGACCACCTTGCCGGGGTGACGATCGGGCAGGACCTCTCCGAGCGCGTCTCGCAGCTGGCCGGCCCGGCCCCGCAATTCAGCCTCGGCAAGTCTTTCCCGAACTTCGCGCCGGTCGGGCCGTGGCTGGTCACGCCGGACGAGCTGGCGGACCGCGACGACCTCGCGCTCGGGTGCGCGGTCGACGGCGAGACCGTGCAGGACGGCCGCACTCGCGAACTGATCTACCCGGTCGGGAAGCTGATTTCCGCACTCTCGCAGACGATCACCCTGTACCCGGGCGACCTCGTCTTCACCGGAACCCCGGCCGGAGTCGGCGTCGGCCGTACGCCGCAACGGTTCCTGCGGGCCGGGGAAGAACTGGTCAGCTGGATCGAAGGCCTCGGCGAAATGCGGCAGACCTTCTTCGCCGCGCGGGAGGACTGACATGGGAATGCACCGGCTGACCCGCGTCACGATGGGCGTCCCGAACGTCGAGGAAACCATTGCCTACTACGCCGAGTTCGGGCTCACGCACGTCGGCGACGGGTCCTTCACCACCCTCGAAGGCGGCGAACAGCTGCGCGTCCGGCACGCGCCTTACCGGCAGCTGCTCGAACTCGGCGTCGGGGTCGACGACGCCGACGACATCGCACGGACCGCGGCGCGGCTGAACCGGCTCGGCGTAGTCAGCACTGAGACCGGCACCGCCGTCTGCGCGATCGAACCGGTCTCCGGTTTCACCGTCCGGGTCGAGATTTCGCCGCGGATCGTGCAGGAGCCGGTCCTGGCCACGCCGTACAACGGGCCTGGCCGCATCGAGCGGTTCGGCCGCGCGCCCGGCGTGCTGCGCGACAGCCCGATCCGGCCGAAAAAACTCGGGCACTGCGTGGTGGGCACCACTGATCTCGACGCCACCATGCGGTTCTTCACCGAAGCACTCGGGTTCAAGGTCAGCGACTACATCGGGCACAAAGGCGCGTTCCTGCGCTGCTCGGTCGATCACCACAACGTGCTGGCGCTCGCGGCTCCGGTGAACTTCCTGCACCACACGTCGTGGCAGGTCGACGACATCGACGACGTCGGCCGCGGCGCCGCCGCGATGCTCAAGGGACGCCCCGAGCGGCACATCTGGGGCCTCGGCCGCCATCACGCGGGTTCCAATTTCTTCTGGTATCTCAAAGACCCGGCGGGGAACTTCAGCGAGTACTACGCCGACATGGACTGCATCCCCGAGGACGAGATCTGGACGCCGGAGGTTTTCGAAGGCGCGCAAGGCCTGTTCAGCTGGGGCCCGCCCCCGCCGCCGTCGTTCCTCGAACCGGACGACCTCGGCGCGCTCATGACCGGACAGCATTCTTCCAAATAACCCCGAAAAGGAGAAAAAGCATGACCACCGCACTGTACGTTCCGCAGATCCCGGACAACCTGAACATCCGCTTCGTCGAAAACCGCATCGTGGTCAACCGCCCGGCACAGGAGGTGTACGACTGGGTCACCACCTGGTCGAACCTGCCGAAGTGGCTGCCGATGGCGACCGGGACCGAGGTGCGGCGCGGCACCGCGGACGTCCCGGCGGAACTCGGCGACGAGCTGCTCGAAACCATCGTGCCGGACCTGAACGAAAAGCCGAAGCTGTACACCGTCGTCGCACGCGTCCCGGGCAAGCTCTGGACAGTGGTCGGCCGCGACGTGCTCGACGACGGAACCCTCGCGCCGGCGATGCACGCGATCGCCACCTTCACCACCTTCGACCTCGGCGACGGGACGACCCTGTTCTGCCGCCTGTTCGAGCGTCTGGTCCCGCCCACCGAACCGGCCGGTCCGCACCCGGTCGAGGACTCGGCGCGCATCCAGCCCGGACTGGAACTGCTGAAGGCGCACATCGAGGGCACCGCGGCGTAATTCCGCGGTTGACCGCTGTTGTGGTCGACGTCCGTGCGGGGAACCCTGAGGGAATCGGATTTCCTCAGGGTTCCCCGCGCGGACTTTGCGCTGGGCGGAGTGCTCCCGCTCGCTACCGGGAGACGGTGACCGTCGGCCCTTCCAAGGTCTCGTAGGAGTAATTGTCGCCGACGAACTGGTGTTCAATCACATACTGGCCGGGCTGCGCGTTGGCGGAAACCCCGATCGAGAAGGTGAAGGTTTTGCTGCCGTTGAGCGGGACGTCGCCCACGTCGTAGCGAATGGTGTTCCCGGCCTGGTAGCACAGCGCGCAAGTGCTGACGTCCAGGAGCTGATTGATCGCGCCGTTCGCCACGTCCAAGCCCAGCTTCCCGCCTTTCAACGGGTCGGCGTCCGCGTTCGACAGGGTCGCCGAGAAGGTCAAGGCCGCCCCTGGCGCGACGGTCGTAGGCGTGATGCTCACGGTGCTCGACGGCGCCGGATCGGCGCTCGCGGAAGCGCTCGTCGCCACCAGACCGAGAACACACAACGCCGCGACAATAGCTTTTCTCATAACAGCTGCTCACCCACTCCATGCTCGGCACAACACAGAAAAAAGGGATTAACCCGACTCGGTCGTGGGCGCGGCCGTTCGGAGCACGGCAGTTCATTCTTTCGGCCGCACCGCATTTCGCCGCTTTCCAGCCGGATTGACCAAGGACGGGGATTACGACCTCCTTCTGGGCCAGACCCCCGACAGGCCGACGTCAGCCCGGAAATGATAGCGGGAATCGGGGCTGTCGCGCGAGAACCATTTTACGACTGCCGCTGTCGTTTCCCGGACGACGGCCCGCGGCCGCGACGGCAGCCCGGTGAAATACCAGCAGCGCCGTCACCGCACCACGACGTAGTCGCCGCGCTCCCGCGCCTTGGCGACGTCGGCGTGCGTGGACGCGCTGGTCCAGAAACGCCCCCGGACGACGCGGACCCAGGAGCCGTCGAGCGGAAAGACGAGCACCGGCTTCGCCTCGTCAGTTCCGCGCAGCATCGAGCCGCTCCGCAGGTTGCCGAGAAACTCGACGATGTCGCGTTCGATCTCCGCCGCGAACTCGCGCTGGCTGTCCTGCGAGATGTCGTACAGATCGGTGTCGATGTCGTAGGTGACGCGTTTGCCGGTCTCCGGATCCTGTGCCGCGAACTCCAGCCCGAGCCAGCGCCGCGGATCGACGATCACCGTGGCCTGCCACGTCAACCCGGCGAGCTGCCATCTCACCGAAGCGTCGTCGGCGACCACCGTCCATGTGGTGGTCGCCGACAGCTCGCGGAGGAAAGCGAGAAGCCGGTGCCCTGTCATGCGGCCGAGTCTAGGCCGCTCGGCTCAGCGGACGGTGAACGGCAGGATCGAATAGGAGTGCTGACAGTCCAGCGACACCCAGTAATTCCCGTTCCCCTGGGGAGTCACGTCCGGCCGCACGGTCGCCTGTGCCGTGCCGACGTAGGTGTTCGGGTTGGCCGGGAAACCAGTGAGCACGTTGGACCACAGCTGACGCACCGGGCCGTCTTCCTTGCTGCACTGCCAGCTCATCGTCACCGGATCGCCGGGCGCACCCGAGTTCGGCTCGAGAGTCAGCTGCGACGTGGCCGAAGCAGGCGCCGCCAGCCCGATCCCGGCCAGCCCCAGCACGCCGAGCACTCCGATGGAGCGTCGGATCATGACCCCACCCCCAGATTTGGAACTCCTTACGGTAGAACCGCACGCGATGCCCTGTCCAGGCGTCTCCGCGACCAGACGCCGCCCAGCGCGAGGGCGGCGTCTGGTGCTTCGCGAAAACCGGCGGTTCCGCGGGTTCGGTGGATGACACCGGTTCGCGAAGTGTGCGCGGTCAGGCCTCCGGAATTCGAGGCAGCAGCAGCTGAGGACGCTGGTTTTCCTTGCTGTGCAAAGTAGTCCGTCCGTCGTACACGGCTCGGTCGCGGTCGCCCGGGAGTTCGTGCCAGTACGCACCGCTGCCCCGCACCTCGCGGCCGTTGTCTACGACCGGCCGTTCGAGCAGGACGTCGGAGATCCGGATCGCAGCCGCCGCCAGTTCTTCCCCGGTGCGCACGGGTTTCCCGGAGACCCGGCGGCCGGTGTTCGGGTTGACCGGCGAGGCTTCGCGGCCGTGCTGGACGCGCAGCACCTGGTTCGGAGCCCAGCTGGGCATGAATTCCGTCGGGATCCCGCCGTGGTGGGTGTATTCGCGGAAATAGTCGGACGCGCCTTCCCAGGGGCAGATGGCTTTGAGATGCGGCGGGGAAAGCGCGGCGGCCAGCCATTGATTGGTCGCGAGGTACGAAATGCCGAGCATGCCGACGTTGCCGTTGCTCCAGTCCTGGACGCCGGCCCATTCGATCGCCTCGTAGAGGTCTTGCGCCTCCCGCTGCGAGAAGAAGTCGATTGCCCCTTCGCTGCCGCCGGTGCCGCGCACGTCGATCCGCACGCACACGTAACCCTCCGGGACCCACCGTTCCGGGCGGTACGGCCTCCAGTTCGGGTCTCTGCCATACGACCAGGCTAGCGTTCACATCTCAGCAGGCTGCGGGCCAGCGGGCAACGGCCCGCGCCGGAACAGGAGTGCGGCCACTGCCGCCCCGCTGAGGAAAACCGCCGCCGCGATCCAGAACACCAGGTGGTATCCGGAGAAGGCCGCCTCGGCGACAGTCTCCGGCCGGGTCGCGGTCGAGGGGTGCGCGGCCAGGTATCCGCCGATCGCGGACGTCGCGATCGAGCTGAACACCGCGGTGCCGATGGACCCGCCGATCTGCTGGGCCGTCGTCACCAGTGCGGACGCCACCCCGGCGTCGTGCTGCCGGACGCCGCTGGTCGCGGCGTTCTGCACCGGGCCGAAGATGAACCCGAAGCCCGCTCCGGTGACCAGCAGCGCGGGCAGGATGTTCGCCGCGTAGCTCGAGTCCGCCCCGATTCCGGTCAGCAGAACCATGCCAACAGCGGCGAGGAGACATCCCAGCGGGACGAGCGGCTGAGGCCCCCAGCGCGGCAGGAGCACCGCACCGGAGAACATCGCACCCGCCATCACCAGGCCGATCATCGGGAGAAACGCCGCCCCGGTCTGCAGCGGGCTGAACCCCAGCGTGTTCGCGAGGTAGAAGGTGAGGAACAGGAACACCGCGAACATCCCGGTCCCGGTGATGGCCAAGGTCAGGTACGCCGCTCCGCGCACCCGGTCGAGGACCACCCGCAGCGGCAGCAGCGGATGGGCGGCGCGGCGTTCGATGACCACGAAGGCGGCGATGAGCACGACGCCCGCGAGCACCGGCCCGAACGTCCGGAGGTCGTGCCAGCCGTTCCGTTCCGCGGTGCCGAGGCCGAAGACGATTCCGATCAGGCCGAGCACCACGGCGGCCGTGCCCGCGACGTCGAGCCGGACCCGCTGGGGCCGATCGCCGTCGCGGAGGAGAATCAGCCCGCCGACGAAGGCGACGGCGGCGATGATCAGGTTGACGTAGAGACACCACCGCCACGAAAGTCCTTGCGTGAGAACGCCGCCCAGCAGCAAGCCCACCGCTCCGCCCGCGCCGGAGATCGCGCCGAAGATCCCGAACGCGCGGCCGCGTTCCTTCGGATCGTCGGCGAAAGTGATGGACAGCAAGGACAACACGGCTGGCGCGAGCAGCGCGGCGAACACGCCTTGGCCGATTCTCGCGGCCAGCAGGGTCGCGAAGTTCCCGGCGGCGCCGCCGACCGCCGACGCGAGCGCGAAACCGCCGACACCGATGAGGAACAACCGCTTCCGGCCGAAGTAGTCGGAAAGCCGGCCGCCGAGGAGCAGGAGGCTGCCGAACGCGAGTGCGTAGCCGGTCAGCACCCATTGCCGGTAATCGGCGGGGAAACCGAGGTCGTGCTGCACGCTCGGAAGGGCGATGTTGACGATGGTGGAGTCGAGGATGTCCATCAGCTGGGCGAGGCTCAGCACGACGAGCGCCAGCCAGCGATGCTTGTGGCGCACGGCGTTTCCGGGCGCGCTGGAAGGGGCCGACGGGACGGTGCCGGTCGGCGAGAGATCAGGATTCATGAAGTTCTCTCGATTGAGGGAGAGGGGCCCGTCAGCCGGGAAGCAGCACGAGCTTTCCCCGTACGCGGCCCGATTCGCCGACCCGGTGCGCTTCGGCGACTTCGGTCAGCGGGAACGTCTGCCCGACGGGCAGGGTGAACTTGCCGGCTTCGATCAGCTCGCCGAGCTGAGATATCACGTAGAGCGCGTGTCCGCCGTCGCCGCGGCTGAACCGCACGCCGTACTGCTCGGCACCGGCGAAGTCGGCGATGGTGATGACGTGCTCGGGGCCGCCGGTGAGCTGGATCAGCTCCGGCAGGACACCGCTTCCGGCGACGTCCAGCGCCAAGTCGACTCCGTCCGGCGCGAGCGCGCGCACCCGGTCTGACATACCAGGGCCGTAGGCGACGGGTTCGGCACAGAGGGAGCGCAGAAAGTCATGTGTGGCAGCGCTTCCCGTGCCGATCACACGTGCTC
This sequence comes from Amycolatopsis sp. NPDC054798, assembly GCF_053611505.1. Taxonomy (NCBI): domain Bacteria; kingdom Bacillati; phylum Actinomycetota; class Actinomycetes; order Pseudonocardiales; family Pseudonocardiaceae; genus Amycolatopsis; species Amycolatopsis sp. NPDC054798. Next base: position 34,510 of record NZ_JBSHAM010000039.1, read on the forward strand.
CGCGGGCTACGGCAAGCTGAACCGCGGCGCTGCCGACACTGCCGGAAGCACCGTTCACAAGCACCATAGCGCCGCTCCCGACACCGAGCTGGTCAAGCGCACGCGCGGCGGTCTCGGCTGCGGCTGGCAGGGCGGCGGCCTCGGCGAAACTCAGCGACGGCGGGATGGGCTCGTAGCAGAACAGCACGGTCAATTCTGCTTGCGCGCCAACGGAAGCAGCGAATCCGTACACCCGGTCGCCGATCTCGACGTCCGTGACGCCCTCGCCGAGTTCGTCCACCACGCCCGCCGCTTCGTAGCCCATGGTCTGCGGGAGTTCCTGGTCCATCAGGCCCTGGCGTTTCTTCCAGTCGCTCGCGTTGATCCCGGCCGCGCGCACGGAGATCCGGACCTCGCCGGGACCCGGGTGCGGGTCCGGGACGTCCGCGATCTCGAGGACTTCCGGGCCGCCGAAGCTGCTGAACCGGACGGATTTCATGAGGTGCTCCCTTTCCGGCCCGAGGCCGGGGATTGAAGAGGCAGGACGGGGAATTCGTGACCTGCCCACAAGTTCGCGGACAGCTGTTCGGGATAAGGCCGCACGATCGGGCCGGCGCCGATCACCCAGGTCGTCTCCTCGTCGTCGAACGCGCGCCAGCCGGGACCTTCGCCGCGCGCGAAGGCGGTCCACGCCGCTCTCATCGCCGCCGAGACCGCGGCGAGTTCGGCATTCGGTTGCGGCCCAAGCATTTTCTCGACCAGCGGCCCCGCCAGGTTGCCGAAGGTCAGCGCGACGTCGGCACCGTGGCAGGCACCCAGCGCACCGCCGGACCCGGGCGCTTCGAGAACGAACTCGTACAGGTACGAGCGGCCGGCGTGGTCCCGGGCGAGGTTCGCCAAGGGCATGCGGAACAGCCAGTCGGAATGGAGCGTTTCGAAGAGCTGCTCAGGCGTCGCTTCCGGGAAGGCCGCGCGGTAAGCCTCGGCGTCCGGCGCTAACGCGGCGAGTGCTTCCTTCGCCATTTCCGCGGTGACTCGCCCGAGCATTCCGCGTCCGGCGAGCATCTTCCGGAACTCGTCGCGGGTGTGCCCGACGATCAGTTCGACGTCTCGGGAAGCACCGTCTCGCAGGGCTTGCCAAGGCGTGGCAGGAAGAATGTCGCCGTCAACGACCGGTGAGAACGGTGCCACCGCGTACGCGAATGCGGCCCAGCGTTCGGCGTACTCACGCATATCAAGCGCGTCGACTGCCGTGACAAGTGCGGCCGGTGAGATCTTACGAAGGCCCTCGACGGTGGCTTCGGTTCCCACACCCGCCGCGCGCGGCATCGCGAGCAACGCGGCCACCCCGCCCCCGCCTGCGGATTGGCCGAAGACCGTGACCTGGTCCGGATCTCCGCCGAACGCGGCCGCGTTGTCCCGGACCCATTCGAGCGCCGCGACCTGGTCCAGCAGACCGCGGTTCGCCGGGGCACCGATGATCTGCCCGAAGCCTTCGACACCGACGCGGTAGTTGAAGGTCACCACGACGACACCCTCTTCGGCGAGGACCGCCCCGTCGTACACCGGATCAGCCGAGCTTCCGGCGAGGTAGCCGCCGCCGTGAACCCACACCATGACCGGCCGGTCGCCGGAGAGATCGACGGTCCAGACGTTCGCGGTGAGACAGCCGCGCCCGTCGTCGGGTGGGCTCGGCGGCGGCGCCAGGACAGACGAGGGCACTTCCGCCTGGGCCGGGATCGGCCCGAAGCCCGAGGCGTCGAGGACGTTCTCCCAGGCGCGGGGCGGCTGAGGTGCAGCGAAGCGCAAGTCGCCCACGGGCGGCGCGGCGAAGGGAACGCCGCGGAAGACCGCGACGGCGCCCTCGGTCGTGCCGCGAACCCGACCGTGGGAGGTCGTCGCCACCGGCCGGTCTGTCAGGTTGTCCACGAACGCCGTTCTATCAACGAACAGTGTTCTTGTCAACGAACGCCAGGCCGCCGAAGGGGGGGTCCCAGAGAGGCACGCAGGGCAGGAAGGTTGATATCTCAGCTGGTCAGGGGCCTATCGGCGGCGGTCAAGCCGCCCGCCCACCGACGAACGAAATGAGCCCCGCCCGCGATCGCGCGGACGGGGCTAGCCGAGCAGGCCGTCGACTACCGGCGCGCCAGACCGTCGATCAGCACGTCGAGCGCGAAGTCGAACCGATCATGCCCCTCGCCGGCAGTGATCTCGACCGCATGACGTGCGGTATAAGGAAATTCCTCCGCGGGCAACGAAGCGAGCCGGCGCTGCATCTCGTCCCGCCCGACGACCCACACCGCGTCCTTCTCCTCCACCCGCCGATGCACGATCGACGTCTCAAGGCAGTAGGCGGCGACGTAGAGCAGCAGGGCGTCGACCCCCCAAGCGGCGGCCTGCGCCGGGACGCCGCCGTTCAGCAGGATCGCCAGCATCCCTTCGTTGAGCCGCGCGGTGTCGAGGCCGGTGGGCGCGACCGCGAACGCGGCGCTGGAGATCCCGGGGTAGGCGAGGTACAGATCGCGCAGCTGGACGCACACGTCGCGGATCTGCTCGCGCCAGTTCTCGCCGTCCGGCTCCGGCAGGGCGATTTTCGCGCTCAGCCGCGCGACGAGCAGCTCGTCGAGATCGGTCTTGTTGACCACGTGCGCGTACAGCGAGGCGGGACCGGTATTCAGCGCGTCGGCCACGCGGCGCATGGACAGCGCCTCGTACCCCTCGGCGGCGATGATCTCCAACGCGGCGTCGACGACCTGCTCGACGGTGATCGGCACCGTGCGCCGCCGGGGTTTGGGGCTGGTTCCGGGTTTCGCCGGCTGGTGCCGGGCCGCGCGCCGTTCCTTGGGGTCCACCGGCTCACCCTATCTCGAAGCGGTGAGCGTTCGTTCGCCGAACACTGTTCGCCCAGACGAGGCTAGAACCGGTACCGGAGCACCCGGGTGCCCTGCCGGGACAGCGCGGTGCTGCACCCCATCATCCGGGTCACCGCCCGCAGCGGCTGCGGAAAATCGCCGACCTCGGGAGCGCGGGTCAGCAATTGCTCGTCGACGAGAGTCAGACCGGCCTGCCACTTCTCCGGCTCGCGCGCGTCGTCGAACCCCTGCGCGGCGCTGATCCCGATGGCCTTGATCGTCGGGTGGTACTTCATCGACCAGGCGGCGAACCGGGTGTAGCCGTTGAGCGCCAGCTCCCCCGTGCCGAAATGCGCGGTCAGCTGCCGCGCCATCCGCTGGAACGCGTCGCCCGGCAGGAAAGGCAGCACGCCCTCGGCGACGATCATGGCCGGCCGGTCGCGCGGCAGCGGGTCGAGCCAGCCCGAGGTGGTCAGGTCAGCGCCCACGCACTGAGATGTCTCCGGGAGGAATTGGGATCGCAGGGCGACGACGTCCGGGAAGTCGACGTCGTACCAGTCGACGCCGCCGGGCGGGGCGCAGCGGAGCATCCGGGTGTCGAGACCGCAGCCGAGGTCGAGCACGACCGCGTCCGGGTGGAGGGCCACGAACGCCCGGACCGCCTCGTCGAGTTTCTTGGCCCGCAGGGCGGTGCCGCAGACGAGGCTGGGCTTGAGCTTCAGCCGGGCGAAATCGTAGTCGATCTCCTCGGCGACGCGGGCCGAGCGCACGTCGCCGAGGATAGGGCGCGGCGACTGGGAGTCCAGGGCCCTCGCGTAGAGGGTGAGCAGCAGGGTCTCCCGGAGCGGATCCAGGTCGAGACGCAAGCGTGACACGGAAAGTCCTTACGTTTTCAGGGGATTGCGCGCGGCGAGGTCGCGCAGCCAGGTCAGGGACCGCTGCGCGGCGCGGATGCGTTCGGTGTTCGGCCCGCCCCCGGCGAGTTTCGCGCCCTCGTCGGCGATGTCGCCGAAGGCGGCGAGGCTGTCCAGCTTGCGCTGGACGACCTTGTGCCAGGCATCGTCTTCGATGCGGTAGTAAGTGGTGCGGTCGCCGGGGACGCGGACCTTGCGGATGAGCCCGATAGTGGTCAGGAAGCGCATGTTCGACGTCAGCGAGGCGCGGCTGGCCTGGATCGTGTCGGCGATCTGGCCCGCGGACTGCTCAGGCGGATCGCAGATCATCAGCAGGCCGAGGATGCGCCCGGTGATCGGCGGGAGCGCCCATTCCTCTACGCAAAACGTCGCCACCCGCTCGACCCACTGCAGCACCTCGGCCTGCTTGTCCTGATTGGACATCCCGCGTCCTCCTCGACCTGCTCTCCGGACCCGTCACTCTGTCATGACGGCCCCCGCCCCTCGGGGAGGCACCGGGGTGACGCCTGCCTGCGAGGCCCGGCGAAGGTGCTGGTCGAACCAGTCCACGGCCAGTGCCATCGCTTCGTCGAGGCCGGGTCCGGTGTAGAGGCCGAGCACGTCGTAGGGCAGCACCTCAAGCCGTTTCGGCTCGCCTGCCTTGGCGAACGCGCTCTGCGCCTCCTCGAGCACGTGGTAGGGATCCCAGCCGCCGTTCGCGATCATCAGCAGCGGCGTCGGGGCCAGCCGGTGGATCAGCTCTTCCGGCGCGAAGGTGAGCAGATGCTCGGTCGAGTCGAGCGTTTTTTCGTTGCGGTACGCGGGAAACATCTCCGCGGCGATGTCCGGCGCGTCCTGCACGCTGTCCCCGAGCCGCAGATGCGGGACCCTGGCGCTGGCCTCGCCCTCGTACCGGCGCTGCCAGTCCTCGTCGAGCTGATCGCGCACCGCGCGCACCCCGGCCCAGCCGACGAGCCGTTCCAGATACCGCCATCCGTTCCACACGCTGGGGCTCTGCACCACGACACACTTCGCACGCCGGTCGAGCACGGCGGCCTGCACCGCGACCGAGCCGCCGATGCTGACTCCCCACAGCCCGATCCGTTCCGCGTCGATCTCCGGCCGCTGCTGCAGATACGAGATCGCGCTGCGGAAGTCCTCCGCCTGCCGTTCCGGATAGTCCTGGCCGCGCGGCTCCCCCTCGCTGCCGCCGACCGTCCGGTAATCAATCGCGAGCACCGCGAACCCGGCGCGCACGAAGTACGGCGCGAACACGGCCAGCGCTTCCTTGACCATCACCCCGCTGTGCCCCAGCACCAGGCCAGGAACCGGGCCTTCGACGTCCGGCAGGTACAGATCGCCGGCGCACCGGGTGCCGAGGCTGGTGAAGCTCACCTGTTCAGGATGCATGACTGCCCCTCCTTGTTGCTAGTTATTTCAGTCTGCACTGAAACAACTAGCAACGTCAACCCTCTTCGGATCGCTGAGGCTGAGCAGCACGGGAGAACGAGGCGTGACCAGCACTGTCGACGGCTGGCGTGGCACCGAGCCGGTGGACGCACTCTGCGCCAAGGAAGGATCAAGGCACGATGACGAGCTTTCCGCCCTTGGGCGTGCCGTCGCGTTCAAGCTCGGCAAGCGCCGCGATCGCGCCGGAAAGCGGGACCGCCCGGGCGACCGGCAACCGCAACGCGCCCCGCTCGGCGGCTCGCGCGACTTCCTCGAGATCCTCCGTAACCGGCTGGGCGATCACGACCTGAAAAGGCCCCGGCTGGACACTTCGCGCGAACTTCTCCGACGTGGGATTGATGTCGAGAATGCGGCCGCCAGGCTTCACCAGCGTTCGCGCAGCTTCGAACGGAAGAGTGCCAGCGGTGTCGAGGACGATATCGAACCGTCCACTGAGCGGTTCCGGATCGAAATCGAACTCGACAATCGGTTCCACTCCGAGATCACGCGCGTCCCTGGCCGTGACAGGGCGACAACTGCCGCCCACCAAAGCGTTGTGCTCCAACGCGATCTGGACTGCAGACCGGCCCACTCCGCCGAGGCAGCCGTGCACAAAAACGCTCTGCCCGGATCGCAGCCCTCCAGCACGAATCAGAGCTTGAAAGGCGGTGAGACCGACCGTCGGGAGTGCGGCGGCCTCCTCGAAAGAAAGACCCGCGGGCTTTTTCACCACGCCTTTCGCCTCCGCGACAACCACCTCGGCGAATGCCCCGGAATCGATGATCTGCGCCCCGCCGCACACTTCGTCGCCAACGCTGAGCCGCGTGACACCCCGGCCGACCGCCTCGACGACCCCCGCGAAGTCGTGCCCCAACCCGCGCGGGAAGCGCTGGCCGGTCACCGGTTCCAGGTTTCCGTTGCGAATCCCCCAGTCCATCGGATTGGCGGCCGCGGCTCGCACTCTGACCAGCACCTCACCGTCACCGGGGCGGGCCGGTTCGAAATCTTCCAGCCGCATCGTCTCCGGGCCGCCGTACTGGTGATACTGGATGCGCTTCGCCGTCGCCATGCCGAACCTCCGTGATGTCATCAGGTGACATCACCATAGCGCGCCGATGTCACTCGGTGCCATGACGGCCGGGTTTCCGGTCCTCGGCGTAGGACCGGCCCCACTCCGCCATCGCGTTCAGCACCTCCTGCGCGTTCTCGCCCAGCTCCGTCAGGCTGTATTCGACCTTCGGCGGCACCTGCGGGTATACCACCCGGCGCAGCAGGCCGTCGGCTTCCAGTTCGCGTAGTTGACGGGTCAGGACACGGTCGGTGAGATCCGGCAGCTGACGCGACAGTTCGCCGAAGCGGAGCACGCCGTGTTCGGCCAGCGCGTGCAGGATGCTCGGCTTCCACGCCCCGCCCAGCACCATCGTCGTGATTTCGGCGGCACAGGTCGTCCGCCACGCGCGTACGGCCTTTTCCGTTTGCGGGCGCATCCGGCCTCCTCACTATCCAATCGGTCAGTACTGGACGGCAAAGTCCGTACTTGTCGATGCTGGGGGTGTCCGGACACGATCGTCGCATGGCGTTCACCCGGGTGGGGCCGCGGCGCGGGCTCGTTCTGATTCCCTTGCTGGCCGGGGTACTCGGCGGAAGTCTCGCCCTCGGCATGGTCACCACCGCGCTGCCGCGAATCGCTTCCGAACTCCAGGTGCCCGCGCCGGCGCGGGCGTGGATCGTCGACGGGTACCCGCTCGCGCTGGCCGTCGCGATGATCGGAGCGGCTCGGGCTGGCGACCGGTACGGGCGGAAACGCTTGCTGCTGCTGGGATTGAGCGCACTGGCCGTGTTCAACGCGGTGGCCGCGGCCGCCACCAGTGCGGCTTTGCTCATTGTGTGCCGCGGTGTGCTCGGGGTGGCCGGCGCGCTGATTCTGGCCGGGGTCGTCGGCACGATCGGGTCGCTCTTTTCCGGGCGGGATCTCGCCTTCGCCAACGGAATGTGGGTCACGGTGCTGGGAGCGGGCAACGCGCTGGGACCGGTCGTCGGCGGATTGCTGACGGACGGTCCTGGCTGGCGCTGGGTTTTCCTCGCGCTGGTACCGCTCGCGGTGCTCACGATGGCGCTGGCGATGTGGTTGCTGCCCGAAACCGCCGGCCAGACTGCTGCCGGGTGGGACATCCCGAGTCTGCCGTGGTCAGTGGTGGCGATCGGCGGGATCGTCTACGGGCTACAGGAAACTACCACCGCACCGTTGCGCGGGGCGGTGTTCGCCGCAACGGGCGCGGTCGCCGGGATAGTGTTCGTGCGCAGGCAACTTCGGCTCCGGGAACCGCTGCTGGAAGTCCGGCTCTTTCTGCGGCCGGGTTTCGCGTCGGCGTTCGCGCGGATCGTGGTTTCCGCCGCGACGGCCGCTGCCTGCCTCTATCTCGTCAGCCTCGAACTTCAGCACGCGCAAGGGCGTACGCCCATCGAGGCCGGTTTCGCGCTCGCGCCCCAGGCCGTGGCCACCGCGGTCGGCGGAGTGGTCGCGCCGTTCAGCCTGAACTGGCTGCGCAGCCGGACGTCGACGTCCATCGCGCTGGCTCTTCAAGCTGTCGGACTAGCGGCGATTCCGTTGAGCCACACAGTGTTTCCTGTCGCGCTGGTCGGCTTCGGCTACGGCGCGATCGGCACGTTGGCGACCACCGCGTTGTTCGAAGCTGCGACCGTCGAGCACGCCGGGGCGGCCGGGGCGACCCAGGAAGCGGGTTTCGCCATCGGCGCGGGCGGTGGTGTCGCCGTGTTCAGCACGATCGCCAACCTCAGTGACGGAACGGGGTTCGCCGCCGCGCTGATCGCGGCGGCTGCGGTCACGCTCCTCACAGCACTCCGCTGACCGCTACCCCGGCTCGATTTCCTCCACAGTGGACCCGAGCTGCACCCATCTCGTTGCCCCGATAGTGCGCAGGAACGGGACATCATGGCTGGCCACGATGAGAGCACCGGCGTAAGACTTCAGTGCTTGCGACAGTTGCCGCACGCTGGCCAGGTCCAGGTTGTTGGTGGGCTCGTCCAGCAACAGCAGTTGCGGCGCCGGTTCCGCCAGGAGCAACGTCGCCAGCGTTGCCCGGAAACGTTCTCCGCCGGAAAGGCTTCCGGCTGGCTGGTCCGCCCGGCTGCCGCGCAACAGGAACCGCGCGAGCTGAGCGCGGATCTCGTTGTCCGACGCGGCAGGAGCCGCCCGCGCCACGTTCTGCGCGGCGGACAACGTGTCGTCCAGCAGATCGAGCCGTTGCGGCAACCAGCGCACCGGCACCGGGACCTTGACCGTCCCGGCTCGCGGCTCGATCGCCCCGGTGATCGTTCGCAGCAACGTGGTTTTGCCGGAACCGTTCGGCCCGACCAGCGCGATCCGCTCCGGCCCGCGCAGCGCGAGGTTCACCGCGAGCCCGTTCCGAAGCTCCACATCGGACAGAGTGAGCACTTCCTTCCCGGACGGCACCGAGGTTTCCGGCAGATCGATCCGGATCTCGGCGTCGGCGCGGACCGCGTCCTCGGCCTCCTTCAGCCGGTCTTGCGCCTCCGTCACCTTGCCGACGTGCATGGTGCGGTGCTTGCCCGCCGCGATTTCCGCGTCCTCCTGCCGTTTGCGCATCCGGACCTTGGGCTCGCGCTTGTTTTCCCACTGTTTCCGGCCGTAGCGGGCCCGCCGGTCCAGTTTCACCCGCGCCTCGGCCAGCTCCCGTTTCTGCCGTTTGAGATCCGACTCGGCAGCGCGCACCGTCCGCTCGGCCGCCTCCTGTTCGACGGCGACCGCCGCCTCGTAGTCGTCCAGATCGCCGCCGTAGAAGGTCACCTCCCCGGCCCGGAGCTCGCCGATCCGGTCGACGTGCCGCAGCAACTCGCGATCGTGAGATACCAGGACCAGCACGCCTTTCCAGGCCCGGACCGCCTCGCCGACCCGTTGCCGGGCCCGCCGGTCCAGGTTGTTGGTCGGTTCGTCGAGCACGAGCACGTCCGGCCGCCGGAGGAACTGCGCGGCCAGGCCGAGCAGGATCAGTTCGCCGCCCGACAGCTCCCCCGCCCGCGCGTCCAGGGCGACGTGCGCGAGGCCGAGCTGATCGAGCGTCGCGCGGGTGCGTTCCTCGACGTCCCACTGGTCGCCAACGGTGGCGAAATGACGTTCGTCGGCCTCCCCGCGTTCGATCGCGGCGAGCGCGGCCCGGACCCCGGCCAGCCCGAGCACCTCGTCCACGCGGCGTTCGGAGGCGAGGATCAGGTTTTGCGGCAGGTAGCCGAGTTCGCCGGACACGCTGATCGAGCCCGAGGCAGGCCGCAGCTCGCCGGCGATCAGTTTGAGCAGGGTGGATTTCCCCGAACCGTTCAGCCCGATCAGCCCGGTGCGGCCCTCCCCGATCGCCAGGGTCAACCGGTCGAAGACGACCTCCCCGTCCGGCCAGGCGAAGCTCAGGTCCGAGCACACAATGGACGAAGAAACAATGGATGAAGACATAGGCGTGACTCCCCGTTCGCAGTGGACAAGAACGTGGAGACACCGCGGCACCGGCGGCTCAGCACAACCGCGCGAGGAGGCGGCTGCCGTCATCCAAGGCCAGGCTCGCGACGGGCGGAAAACCCCGGGTCGCGGTGTCTCTGAACCTCAGAAGAGCAAAGTCCTTCTCCGATGAACGGCAGCAGTTGACGTCAGTTTACCAGGCGAACCGGCCGGGCGCGAGCGATTAACGCCACAACTGTCGCGTTTGCCAGAGGCGGCGCTGCCGGTGCGTCCCGAGCGCCGCAGCGGCACCGCAATCGTGCTTCCCGCCGAAATCGGGACCGATGACGCGCACCTTGACGGAACCGCGTCGAACTGCCTCTCCCTTTCAGCGCACCACGAACGCGTCGGCGTAGTCGCGAGCGAATTCGGTGACGTCGCGAGCGGGGCGTCCGGTGAGGTCGGCTACCGACGTGTGCACCTCGGCGGCCTCGCCGCGGGCGTAGTGGGCGTAATCCTCGATGAGCCCCTCGATCTGCCACGGCGGAAGCAAGCCGGTCAGCGCGGCGGCGAACTGGTCCGCGGGCACGTCGCGGAAGGCGATTTCCCGGCCGGTGGCAGCGGAAAGCGCCTCGGCGATCTGAGCGTGGGTCACGGCGCGCGGACCGGTGAGGGTGTAGGTGCGGCCGGTGTGTCCGGTGCTGGTCAGTACGGCAGCGGCGGCAGCTGAGATATCTCTGGTATCGATCGCGCTGACGGCCGCGTCGCCGATGGGCGCCGCGAAGAACCCTTGCGCGATGGTGGCGGAGAAGCTGCGCAACGCCTGCAGGTAGAGGTTGGGCCGGAGCACGGTGTAGTCGAGGCCGATTTTCTCGACGTGAGCTTCGACTTCCGCGTGCCAGCGCAGAAAGCGCACCGGAGACCCCGCGCGGGCCGCGTATTGGGAGAGCAGCACGAACCGGGTGACCCCGGCGTCGCGAGCCAGGTCGGCGAACTGGATCTGGAGCGCGGCGGCGTCGGGCGCCGAGGGGCTGTTGAGGAAGACGGCGTCGACCCCCTTCAGCGCCGCGGCGACCGAGGTCGGGTCATGCAGGTCGGCGACGACAGTCTCGACGCCTTCGACGGAACGGCCCCGGGTCATGGCGCGGACGGCGGCGCCACGCGCTTGCAAGGCGGGAATCAAGGCGGAACCGACCGTGCCGGTAGCGCCGGTGACGAGCACTGTGTCCATTGCCGGGTGGTCCATTGCAGAGTGTCCTCTCCGTGGCTGAGCGTCATCAGGCCGACCTGTGCGGTGTCTGTTCGGCCTTCCCCCACCATCGCCCGGGCACACCCCCGCTCGCGTCGGTGACTATCACCTACTTCGCCTACCCCTGTCCTAAGGTTCGGATCATGTCCACCATGCCCTCCCGCCCTCTCGTCGGCCGGCACGACGAGGTCGATCGGCTCCTCGCCCTGATCCGGGCGGCGAAGCGGGGCGAGGGCGGGGTGCTCGTCCTCCGCGGCGAAGCGGGCATCGGCAAGAGCGCCCTGCTGGAGCACGTCGAACAGGCGGCGGAGGGGTTTCAGCTCGTCCGGGCGTCCGGGTCGGAGTTCGAGGGCGAGCTGCCGTTCGCGGCACTGCACCAGCTGTGCGTTCCCGTCCTGGCCCACCTCGACACGCTCTATCGCGACTCGCTCCTGGTCGCTTTCGGGCTGGCCGACGGCGCCCCGGACCCGTTTCGCGTCGGCCTCGCCGCGCTCGAACTGCTGGCCGCCGCCGCGGCGGAACGTCCGCTGCTGTGCGTGATCGACGACGCGCAGTGGCTGGACGCCGCTTCGGCGCGCGCGTTGACCTTCCTGGCCAGGCGCATCTCGGCCGAACCGATCGCGATGGTGTTCGCCGCCCGTGACCAGGAGCCGGTCCCGGGGCTGGACGAGCTGCCCGGGATGGCTGTCGGCGGGCTGAGCGACGCGCAGGCACGCGTTCTGCTGGCCGAGGAGAAGACCGTGACGCTGGACGAGCGGGTGCGCGATCGCCTGCTCGCCGAGGCCCGAGGCAACCCGCTGGCCCTGATCGAACTGCCGAAAGCGGGTGGTTTCGCGCTTCCGGCCCCGTCGCCGGTCACGAACCGGATCGAGCGGAGTTTCCGCGCCAGGATGGCGGAATTGCCGCCGGACGCGCGGCAGCTGCTGATCCTCGCGAGCGCCGATCCGACCGGCGACCCTGGCCTGTTGTGGGCGGCAGCGCGGAAGCTGGATCTCGAGGTGCCCGCCGCGACCGCTGCCGCCGAGGCGTCCGGGCTGATCGTCTTCGACACGCGGGTGCGCTTCTGTCATCCGCTGGCTCGCTCAGCCGCTTACCGCGCGGCTGAGCCGAAACAGCGGCGGGCCGCGCACCGGGCGCTGGCCGACGCCACCGACCCGGACACCGCTGGCGACCGGCGGGCTTGGCATCGCGCGCAGGCCACCGCCGGGCCGGACGAAGAGGTCGCCGCGGAGCTGGAACTCTCGGCGTCCCGCGCCCAAGCCCGCGGCGGTGTCGCAGCCGCTGCCGCGTTCCTCGAACGCGCCGCCGCGCTGTCGCTCGACCCCGGCAAGCAGGTCGAACGCACCCTCGCGGCCGCGCGAGCAACACTCGCGGCAGGCCGGACCGACGCTGCGGCCGACCTTCTGGCCAGTATCGACACCGCAACCTTGGACGTCCCCCAGCACGCCGGCGTCGACCTGCTGCGCGGGCAGATCGCCTTCGTCCAAGGCGCGGACGGCGCGGTTCGCGGTCCGGAACTCATCCTGCGGGCCGCGCAGCAGCTCGCCGCCAGCGATCCGGAACGGTCGCGCGAGTTCTTGGTGGCAGCGCTGGAGATGGGGCTTGTCGTCGGAAGAGCCGCGGGAGTGCTGGACCGGGTGCTCGACGCCGCGCCCCCGGCAGGCCCGCCGGATCTCCTGTCCGCACTCGTGCGTTTGACCGCCGAGGGACACCGCGCCGGGGTGCCGGCCATCCGGCAGGCACTCACCGGCGGCGATGCGGGCTGGACCCGCACGCCCGCGCTGGCCACCGTGCTCGCGGGCGAACTGTGGGACCTCGACCTGCACCGGACGATCGTCGAATGGCTGGTGCGGACCGGGCAGTCGACGGGAGCGCCGATGACCGTCCGGCTCGGCCTGTCGCAGGCGGCACTGCACGCGGTGTTCACCGGGAACTTCGGACAGGCGATGGCCGCGATCGCCGAGGAGGAAGCGATCGCCGACGCTCTCGGCGATCTGCCGCAGCTCTACCCGCGGGCACATCTCGCGGCGATGCGCGGGCGGCGGCAGGAAGTGCTGGACTTGCTCGCCGAGGCTACGGGCCGGCACACCGGCCAACTGGTCGCGAACACCCACTGGGCGACGGCCGTGCTGTACAACGGCCTCGGCGACTACCCGGCCGCCTTGACCGCCGCGACAAACGCGGTGGCGAGCGGCGACCTCTTTCTTACCGGCATCGCGCTGCCTGAGCAGATCGAAGCCGCCGTTCGGTGCGGCGAGGACGCCGTCGCCCAGTCTGCGTTGGAAGCGTTGCTCGAGCGCACGGAACCGGCTGGCACCAACTTCGCGCTCGGCGTCGCGGCGAGTGCGCGGGCGATGGTCAGCGGCGCGGAGGACGACTACGTCGCGGCGCTCTCGTACTTGGCTGACAGCCCGGCTTCCGTGCAGGTCGCGCGGGCACAGTTGCGGTACGGGGAATGGCTGCGCCGCGCAGGTCGTCGTCGGGAGGCGCGCGAACAGTTGCGTGCCGCGCACGAGCAGCTGTCGAAGATCGGGATGGAAGCGTTCACCCGGCGAGCCGCCGATGAGCTGCGCGCTACCGGAGAGGTGGCGCGCAGCCGCTCATCGCATACCTACGACCGGTTGACCATGCAGGAAATGCACATCGCGCGCGAGGTCGCCGCGGGGGCGACCTCGAAGGAAGTGGCCACGCGGCTGTTCCTCAGTCCTCGGACGGTGGATGCCCACCTGCGTAATATCTTTCGGAAGCTCGGTATCACTTCACGGAGGCAGCTCAGGGATATGCCTGATCTTCGCGACGCGGATTAGGCTCCTCCCGGCGGGCGGCCCAGGCAGCCCGGGCGGCCCGCGACGCCAAAAGCCCGCCGATTCCCGGAATCAGCGCCAGCAGCCACACCCGATGCTTGCCGCCCATCACCAGCACAGCGGCGATCAACGTCACCGTGTAAGCCAGTCCGTGCACCGGGCCCAGCACCCGCGAGACCTCCGGCTGGTGCACGGTCGCCACATTCCCCAGCATCAGCACCAGCGTCGCCAATTCCACCGTGCCGATGATTTCCAGAATCCGCCGAGGACTCACAACCCGACTCCCGTCGTCGAACCGGGGCGGTAAATCATCAGCACCACGACCACCGCCCAGAGCAGATTGAAAATCCCGGTGGTCATTCCCAGGCGAACGGCCACCGGCCGGTCCGAGCCGAGCGCGTCGATGACGCGTCTCTGCCCGGGCACGATAAAAGCGATCAGCACCCCGGCCGCGGCGACGGTCAGGGTCATCGAAACGACCAGCCAGGCATCCCCCAGCACGCCGATCCGCGCGCCGGTCGCCAAGCCGAAGACCGGGACCAGGATCCCGATCACCGCGTAAACCCGAGTCGTGCGGTGCAGAATCCGCAGGGTCACGGCCTTCTTCGGGTCGTCGGAGGCCAACCGGGCGGCGCTCGGGAACATGCTCGCGGCGACGGCGACCGGGCCGATGGCGAGAATGGCCGCCAGAACATGGACCGACAGCAGGAAACCATTCACGCGCCGATCCGCTCCCCGGTCACGCTGGTGCGCGGAAGCCGTCCGGCGCGGGATTCCCCGGAAAGGGAATCGCCGTCGACGGTCACGTCGTAGTCGAGGTTGAGCCGCATGGGCCGGGTGATGCGCTGCCGCCAGGTGAACCGGTCCCCGGAGGCCGTGAGGTCGGCCAGCGGCGTGGTTTCCCCGGCGCCGCTCGCGCTTCCCTGGAGCACGCCGCCCGTTTCCTCGAAGGTGTAAGTAGCTTTTATGGTGCCGATCGGAGTTTTCATCCGCAGCAACCAGGTACCGACAATGGTGTGCACGTATTTCCCTTCAGGATTGCGCGGCCAGAGCTTTCCAGGTGGTGCCGCGGCGTTCGTATTCGAAAAGCTCCTCGACGGCATGCGCGGGGTGCGAACCGAAATCGCGCTCCAGCACGTAGAGAGCCACGTCGAGACCCGACGTCACGCCGCCGCCGCTGATCAAGTCGCCGTCGTCCACGACGCGGGCCCGGACGGCGTTCGCCCCGGTCGCGTCGAGCAGGTCGAAGCCGAGCACATGGGTGGTCGCGGTCCGGCCGTCGAGCAGACCGGCCATCGCCAGCGCGAGCGAACCCCCGCAGACGGTCACGACCGTGCTGTCCGGGTTGTCGAACGCCCGGCGCATCAGCGGCATCGCGTCCCCGGACGCGAAGCGCGACAACAGGACCGGGATGGTTTCGACGCCGTCGTCCGGATCGCCGTCCACCGGACCCGACGCGCCGGGGACGAAAACGTAGCCGGGTGCGTCCGGGTCGAACGCGGCGGTCGCGGTCAGGGCGAGCCCGGGAGTGCCGGAGCGCACGACGCCGGGGCCGTGCGCGCTTGCGAGTTCCACGGCGAGCTTGCCGCCGAGGAAGCCGTTTCCGGCCGACAGCACCTCGAACGGAGCGATGACGTCGAGCGGGTCGAACCCGTCGAAGAGCACGAACTGGGCCCGGAGCATGGGAGGTTCCTTTCGCTGGACGCTTTCGTCCATCGAAAACCATCGGCGGTGATCTTCACAGTGGCTATCTAGACAGCTTCCGCTCATATCTGGCCAACGGCCGATGCCTTATCCTGCAGGGATGTACACCGCAGCGGTGCTCGCGATCCCGGACGCGATCCCCTTCGATCTGGCCACGCCGATCGAGACCTTCGGGCGGGTCCGGCTCCCGGACGGCCGCCCGGGGTACCGGACCGTCGTCGCCGGTCCGGAGCGCGAGGTCGAGGCAGGCCCGCTGCGGCTGGCGGTCGACGAGGGCCTGGACGCGCTCCAGCGCGCCGACCTCGTCGTGGTGCCCGGACGGAACAACCCGCTGCGGCCGTCGCCGCCGGCCGTCCTGAAAGCTTTGCGGGCGGCCGCCGGCCGCGGCACGCGAATCGCGTCGATCTGCGTCGGAGCGTTCACGCTCGCCGAAGCGGGATTGCTCGACGGCAGGGACGCGACCACGCATTGGCTCGCCGCCGGCGAATTCGCGCGAAAATATCCGGCCGTCCGCGTGAATCCAGACGTGCTTTACACCGACAACGGGAAAATCCTCACCTCCGCGGGCGCGGTGGCCGGAATCGATCTGTGCCTGCACATCGTCCAGACCGATTACGGAACCGCCGTCGCGGCCGATGCCGCCCGCCTCGCTGTCGCGCCATTGCACCGGCCCGGCGGGCAGGCGCAATACATCGTCCGCAACCGCGCGCCGAGCCGCCCGACGACGCTCGGCCGGATCCTGCCGTGGATCGAGGAAAACGCGTACCGGGACCTCGCGCTCGCGGACCTCGCCGACGCGGCTGGGCTGAGTGTGCGCACGCTGACCAGGCGGTTCAAGGAAGAAACCGGGCAAAGCCCGATGCAGTGGGTGGCCGGGGTGCGCCTCCGGCAAGCGCAGGAACTGCTCGAAACCACCGATTACACCGTCGACCGGATCGCCGCCCAGACCGGATTCCCTACGACGAGCAACTTCCGTTCCCAGTTCGGCCAGGTCGTCGGCGTCACGCCCGGCGCTTACCGGAAAGTGTTCCGGGCGGGCCCGCACAGGTCAGCCCGCTGAGGTTTTCTCTCCGCGGCGGGGGCGGTGCGCGTTGCCTGGCGGGCATCGCGGCAGCCGCCCCGTGCGCGGCACGAGCGGGACCGCACAACGGTTCCTGAGAAAACACATTAGGCCGACTTATCGAATGCGATGCCGGTCTTCTTGCCGAAAAACCTGAACCTTCTCTAGCTTTTGCCGACAGGACGGCAAACCCGAGGGGGTGGCCAGGTGACCGAGCCCCATCCTGCGCGGCCGGGCGCCTTCGGCACGCGAGCGGGACCGGAGTCCGCCGGCGGGCCGTGGCGCCGCGGACTCCGGGCTTTGCTCACGAACTCCCGGGTACTGGTGTCGGCGGGAATCCTCGCCCTGATCGTCGTGCTGTGCCTGCTCGCGCCGCTGTACGCCAGCCAGATCTCCGGCACCGATCCGTTCGTGGCCGACCCGGTCGGCACCACCGTGCTCGACGACGGGACCGCGGTGCCGCTGCTGCAACCGGCGTCCCAGGGTGTCGGAGTGCTGCCGATCGGGCCGACCGGCCAGGCGCATTTCCTGCTCGGCGCGGACGGCTCCGGCCGGGACGTCGCCGCTCGGATCCTGTACGGCGGCCGGAACACCCTCGTGATCGGAGTGCTCGCCGGCCTCCTCGCCTGCGCCGGAGGCCTGGTGGTCGGGCTGATCGCCGGGTACGTCGGCGGCGTCGTGGACGGCCTGCTGTCCAGGATCCTGGACGTCGTGTGGGCTTTTCCGGTGCTGATGCTGGCGATTTCGATTTCCGCGATCAGCTTCGCGTCCGGGATCAGCCTCGGTTTCGTCCGGGTCGGTTCCGGCAGTCTCGCCTTGCCGGTCCTGATTATCGGTGTGGTGTATGTGCCTTATGTCGCGAGACCGGTGCGCGGGGCGGTGCTGTCCGTGCGCGCCGCGGACTACGTCGGCGCGGCCACCTCCTACGGCGCCGGGCACGGCCGGATCATCCGCCGGGAGATCCTGCCGAACGTGCTGTCCCGGGTGCTCGTGCTGTTCCCGCTGATGGCGGCGACCGCGATGCTGCTGGAGTCCGGCCTGTCGTTTCTCGGCATCGGCGTGCACCCGCCCGCCGCCAGCTGGGGCACGATCATCGAGGACGGCACGCAATTGCTGCGCAACCGGCCGCTGATGGCGATCGTGCCCGGCGCGCTGCTCGCGCTCACCGTGTGCGTGCTGAACATCCTCGGCGACGCGATCCGGGACGCCTTCGACCCGAAGGCCGGGCCGCGGATGCGTGCCCGGTGATCGGCTACGTGGCGCGCCGGGTGTTCTCCGCGGCCGGGGTGCTGCTCGCGGTGAGCGTCCTGGTGTTCTTGATCTTCTTCAAAACCCCGGGCGTCGACCCGGCGCGGCAGATCGCGGGCAAACAGGCGACCCCGCAGGTGATCGCGCAGATCCGGGCCGATTTCGGCCTCGACAAACCGTTGCCGGCGCAGTATTTCGAGATGATGAAGCGCCTGGTCATAGACCGGGATCTGGTGTCCTACACCGATCGCGGCCCGGTGCTTTCCCGCGTGGCCAAGACGATCCCGGTCACTCTGTCGCTCGTCGGCGGGGCCGCGGTGATCTGGCTGCTGCTCGCGCTCGGGGCGGGCACGCTCGCCGCGGTCTTCCGCGGCCGGGCGGTGGATCCGCTGCTGATGGGCCTCGGCCTGGTCGGCATGTCGCTGCCGGTGTTCTGGCTGGGCGGCGTGGTCAACCTGCTCACCCAAGGCTCCTTGCACACCAGCGTGTTCAGCTGGCTGCCGGAACTGGGCTACACGCCGATCAACGTCGATCCGCTGAAATGGTTCGGCCAGCTGCTGTTCCCGTGGATCACACTGGCGATCGGCACCGCCGGGCTGTACGCGCGCGTGCTGCGGGCCGACCTGATCGAGGCGGACCGGTCGGATTTCGTGCTCACCGCGCGGGCGAAAGGGCTTTCCGAATCCCGGGTGCTGTTCCGGCACGTGCTGCGGAATTCGCTGATCCCGTTCGTCAGCCTGTTCGGCCTCGACCTCGGGGCCATGCTCGGCGGGGCCGCGGTGCTCACCGAGCAGGTGTTCGGCCTGCCCGGGGTCGGCAATCTCACCTTCCACTCGCTCAGCCGGTTCGACCTGCCGGTGCTGATGACGGTGACGCTGTACGGCGCGTTCACCGTCGTGCTGGTGAACCTCCTGGTCGACCTCGGCTACGCGGCCCTCGACCCAAGGATCCGAGTGCGATGACGACCCTGTCCGCAGAAGGCCTGACCGTGGAGTTCCGCACGCCGGACGGCTTGGTGCGGGTGGTGGACGACGTGTCGTTCGAACTGGCCGAAGGCGAAACCCTCGGCGTGGCAGGCGAATCCGGGTCCGGCAAGACGGTCGCCATGCTCGCGCTGCTCGGCCTGCTCCGCGAGGGCGACGCGATCGTCAGCGGCCGGGTGCTGTTCGACGGCCAGGACCTCCTCGCCCTGCCCGCGAAGAGGTTGCGCGCCTACCGGGGCGACCGGATCGCGATGATCTTCCAGGACCCGATGACGTCGCTGAACCCGGTGCACCGCGTGGGATGGCAGATCGCCGAACAGATACGCCAGCACCGGCGGAGCGGCAAACGAGCCGCTCTCCGCCGCGCGGTGGAATTGCTCGACCTCGTCGGCATCCCCAGCCCGGACGCCCGGGCGCGGGATTATCCGCACCAGTTCTCCGGCGGCATGCGGCAGCGGGTGATGATCGCGATGGCGCTGTCCTGCGACCCCGGCGTCCTGATCGCCGACGAGCCGACCACCGCGCTGGACGTCTCGGTGCAGGCCCAGATCCTGCGCCTCATCCGGGACCTGAGCGCCCGCACCGGCACCAGCGTCGTGCTGATCACGCACGACCTCGGCGTGCTCGCCGGGATCGCGTCGCGGGTGCAGGTGATGTACGCCGGGCGGATCGTCGAGCAGGCGCCGACCGCGCAGTTGTTCGCCCGGCCGCGGCATCCCTACACCGTCGGGCTGCTCGGCTCGATTCCCCGGCTGGACGCGCCCCGGCCCGCCCGGCTGCCCTCCATCAAGGGGCTGCCGCCGCTGGCAGCCGACCTCGGACCCGGCTGCGCGTTCGCACCGCGCTGCCCCGACGCGGAAGCGCGATGCGTCCGGCAGCGGCCTGCTCTCCTGCCGTCGGCCCTGGAGCATTTCGACGCCTGCCTGCTGCGGCACACGCCGGTCCCGGACGAAAAGAGAACCGCCTGATGCCTGAGCTGCTCAGCACCACAGACCTGGTCAAATGGTTCCCAGTACGGCGAAACCGGCTGGGCCGTCCCGGCAGGCTGCGCGCCGTCGACGGGGTCTCGCTGTCCGTACGGCGCGGCGAAACGCTCGGTCTCGTCGGGGAATCCGGCTGCGGCAAGTCCACCCTCGGCCGCTGTCTCGTCCGGCTGTACCAGCCGAGCAGCGGTTCCATCAGTTTCGACGGCAGAGATATCAGCCGGACCGGCCGGCGCGGGCTACGTCCGGTCCGCCGTTCGGTGCAGATGATCTTCCAGGACCCGTACGCCAGCCTGAACCCCCGCCGCCGGATCGGCGATTCGGTCGCCGAACCGCTGCGCGTGCACCGCCTGCCGGCGACCCGCGCGGACATCGCCGAACTCCTTGTCCTGACCGGGCTTTCCGCCGAACTGGGCGACCGGTTCCCGCACGAGCTGTCCGGCGGCCAGCGGCAGCGCGCGGTGATCGCGCGGGCGCTGGCGCTGCGGCCGCGCGTCGTCGTCGCCGACGAGCCGGTGTCCGCGCTCGACGTCTCGGTCCAGGCGCAGATCTTGAACCTGTTCGACGATCTCAAGGACCGGTTCGGCCTCACCTACGTTTTCATCGCGCACGATCTCGGCGTCGTCCGGCACACCTCCGACCGGGTCGCGGTGATGTATCTGGGCCGGATCGTCGAACAGGCCCCGGCCGGTGAGATCTTTGCCGCGCCCCG
The DNA here is from genome assembly GCF_053611505.1 of Amycolatopsis sp. NPDC054798. Lineage (NCBI taxonomy): Bacteria > Bacillati > Actinomycetota > Actinomycetes > Pseudonocardiales > Pseudonocardiaceae > Amycolatopsis > Amycolatopsis sp. NPDC054798. The sequence goes on from NZ_JBSHAM010000039.1 coordinate 54,894, forward strand.
GCATCCCTACACCGCGGCGCTGCTCGCCTCGGTGCCGATCCCGGATCCGGCGGCGGGTTCGGACTGGCGGGAAACCACGCTGGCCGGGGACGTGCCGAGCCCGCTCAACCCGCCGAGCGGCTGCCGGTTCCACCCGCGCTGCCCGCGCGCCACCAGCGTCTGCCGTACCGCGGAACCGGCGCTGAACCGGGACACAGTCGGCCACGAAGTCGCCTGTCACCATCCGCTTGAGCCGGCCGTCCAGACGACACCGGCCGGACCGGAGGCCGCTCGCGATGACTAGCGCCGAGACCGACCAGTCCGCCCGTCCGACGCTCCCGCAACTCGCGGCGTTGATCGCGATCTCCGCGACCGGTTCGTTCGCCGGGGCCGCGACCGCGCTCGGCTGCACGCAGTCGGCGGTGAGCCAGCGGGTCGCGAGCCTGGAACGCGGGCTGGGGGTCCTCCTGGTGCACCGGTCCCGGCAGCAGCGCCGGGTGTCGCTCACCGAAGCGGGCGACACCCTGGTCGCCGCCGCGGAACAGGTCGGCGGGATCCTCTCGGCCGCGGTCAGCCAGGTGGAAACGATCCGCAAGGGCCTGAACGCGACCGTCCGGATCGGGTTGTTCACCAGCGCGAGCGAGCGGGTGATCCCGCCGATGATGGCCGCGCTGCGGCGGCAGCCGGTCGACTACCGGATCGAACTGGTGGAACTGGACCAGCAAACCGAGGTGTCCCGGCTGGTGCGCAACGGGGACGTCGACCTCGCCTTCGTGAAACTGCCGATCGCCGACCCCACGCTGCTCACCGCCGAACTCCTCGCCGACCCGTTCGTGCTGCTCGCGCCCGCCGACAGCGCACCGGTCGAGCCGGTCGAACCCGGCCGGCTCGCCGGTCTGCCGCTGATCGGCCTGCGCGGCCAGCGGGACCCGATGGAAGCGTGGGCCGCGGCGGCGAGCGCGGAGCTGAACTGGGTGCTGGAAATGGAAACCAACCACGCCGTCGAGGCGATGGTCGCCGCCGGCCTCGGCTACGGCGCCGTGCCCCGGCTCACCCTCGGCGGCCGAACCCCTGGCGTGCGAAGGATTTCTCTCGCCGGCACCGTCCCGGCGCGCACCGTCGGCATCGCCTGGCGGCGCTACCACCCGAGACTGGCGTTCATTCGCGGCGTCATCGACGTCATCCAGCGGGTCTGCGCCCGGCCGGCGGAGATCCTGCCTCCGGTCGACGGCGAGGGGACGGCGCGATGAGACGCGAACCGGCCGTGCTCGCGGCCCTGGTGCTCCTCGCCGCGAGCGGCTGCGCGGTGGACGACACGCTGGACCTGGCGTCGGTCGCGCCCGGCGACCGCGGACATCAGGGCGGCGTGGAGGTATTGCTGTCGTCCGGCAACGTCGGCACCGCCGATCCGCTGGTCAACTTCTCGACCTCGTCCTGGACGCTTTTCACCGCGACCTACGACGGGCTCACCGCGTTCACCAAATCCGGGCCGGAAACCGGCCAGCACGTGGCCCCGGATCTCGTCACCGAAATCCCGAAACCCACCGTCGGCGGTCTCAAGTGGACTTTCACCCTGCGGTCCGGGATCCGGTTCAGCGACGGCCGCGAGGTCCGGCCGAAGGACGTCAAAGCGTCCTTCGAGCGGATGTTCAAGGTGCACGGGCCGACGACGTCCTCGCAGTTCGACGTGCTCGCCGGCGCGAAGGAATGCCTCGACACCCCGGAAACCTGCGATCTGTCGGCCGGAATCGCGATCGACGACGCGACCCGCAAGATCACGTTCACCCTCACCGAACCGGATCCCGAACTCCCCCAGCAGCTCGGCCAGCCGCTCGCGTCGATCCTGCCCGCGGACACCCCGCCCGCCGACGTCGGCTCCGACGTGTCCAAACTGCGCTCGACCGGGCCGTACTACTGGGCGAGCTACGATCCGACCGACCGGGTCGTGCTGAAACGCAATCCGTATTTCCGTTCCTGGTCGCCGCTGGCCGCCCCGGAAGGGTATCCGGACCAGATCGTGCAGAAATTCGGCCTCGAACCGACCGACCAGATCACCGCGGTGATCAACGGCCAGGCCGATCTCGCGGTCGACCAGCCGCCGCCGGACCGGCTGAACGAAATCAGCGTCGACCATCCGGAGCAATTGCATCTCGACCAGCTCGGGCACGTCTGGTACTGGGCGCTGAACACCCGGATCCCGCCGTTCGACAATCTCAAGGCCCGGCAGGCGCTCAATTACGCGTTCGACCGCAATTCGGCCGTGCTGCAGGCGGGCGGTCCGGGACTGGCCATCCCGACCTGCCAGGTGCTGGTGCCGAAAATCCCCGGCTACCAGCAGTATTGCCCGTGGACGCGCGATCCGGCACCGAACGGGCTCGGCCCGTGGCGCGGTCCTGACCTGGCGAAAGCGAAACGGCTGATCGCGGAATCCGGCACCGCCGGGGCCGCGGTTTCGGTGGTGCCGGGCAACAACCGGATGCATGTCGCGATGGGCGAATACATGCAGACGCTGCTGACCGATTTGGGTTACCGGGCGACCCTGAAACCGATGGACGAAGGGTTGCAATACCCCTTCGTCCAGAATTCCGGAAACCACGTCGAAGTCGCCTTGACCGACTGGTCCCAGGACTATCCGGCGCCGAGCGATTTCCTGAAGGTGCTGACGTCCTGTGCCGCGTTCGTGCCGAATTCGGACGCGAGCCCGAACGTCGGCGGCTTCTGCGATCCGGCCGTCGACGCCCGGATGACCGAAGCCCTGCGGCTCGCCAACACCGACCCGGACGCGGCGAACGCGCTGTGGTCCGAGGTGGACCGCGCCGTCACCGACCAGGCCCCGTGGGTCTCCATGTACGTGCCGAAATGGATCGATTTCACCTCGGCGCGGCTCGGCAATTACCGGTTCAGCGCCCAGTACGGGTTCCTGCCCGGCGTCGCCTGGCTGCGCTGACCCGCCCGGAAAACCCGTGTTCCGCAAAGGAGTGGCATGCCGAACCCCGACGGTTCCCCGCGATACGCCCCGGACGCCGCCACGTTGCGCCAGCGTCTCCTTCCGCTGCTCGCCGCGCGCGGGCCGTCCGGCTACGAGGACGAACCGGTGCGCGCCTGGACCGACCTGGCGAAGGAATTCGCGGAAGTGCACGTCGATCCGCTCGGCAGCGGGCACGCGGTGGTGAATCCGGGCGGCTCCCCGCGGATCACCCTGATCGGGCACATCGACGAGATCGGGCTCAGCGTCAGCCACATCGACGACGCCGGACGGCTGTGGGCGGTGAGCATCGGCTGCTGGGACGCCGCGATCCTGTACGGCCAGCACGTCGTGGTCCTCGCCGAAGACGGCCGGGTGCCGGGCGTGATCGGAACCGCGCCGCCGCATCTGAACAACGGGGATTCGACGCCGAAACTGGCCGATCTGTGGATCGACATCGGAGCCACCAGCCGAGCCGACGCGCAATCGGTGATCACGGTCGGCGACCCGGTGGTGCTCGGCGCGTCCCCGGTCAGCCTGCGCAACGGCCGGATCGCCGCACCCGCCTTGGACAACCGGCTCGGTGCGCTGGCCGTCCTCGAAGCGGCTCGCGCGGCGGCCGCGGCGTCGGTCACCGCCGAGATCTCCGTCGTCGCCAGCGTGCGCGAGGAAACGAGCTACCACGGCGCGATGGGAGCCGTGTACGCGACGGAACCGAATTTCGCGCTCGCGATCGACACCACGTTCGCCAGCGACATCCCGGAGGACGGCATCGAGCACAAGACCGGCGACCACCGGCTCGGCTCCGGCCCGGCGATCGGCCGCGGAGCCGTCACCGACGAACCCATGGCGCGCAGCTTGCGCAAGCTGGCCAAAGAACTCGGAATCCCTTACACCATCGAGGCTTACGGCGACGAAAGCGGTTCGGACGCCGATGCCATGGCAGCTGTCGCCGCTGGGATCCGGTGCGGCGTCATCAACATCCCACTCCGGCACATGCACAGCTCCGGCGAAGTGGCCGATCTCGCCGACCTGGCCAGCACGATCGATCTCGCCGCCGCGTTCTGCCTCGCCGGAGGAACCCGATGAGCCCGTTTCCCTTATCTCCGCCGGGATTCTGAGCTTCCGGCGCGCGGCACCACCCCCGGCAAGGAGGTCGGCACATGATCGGCGCGGAACGACGGAACCGGCTCGGCCGGGTTGTGCTGGACGCCATCTGGTCCGACGGCGGCCGTCTCACCCTGTTGCAGCTGAGAGCGCTCTACGCGGTCGCCAACGAACGCTCCTTCGCGGCCGCGGCGGTGGCGCTCGGCTGCAGCCAGCCCGCGGTCAGCCAGCGCATCGCCTCGCTCGAACGCCGGCTCGGCGTCGTGCTGGTCCGCCGGATGTCCGGACAACGCCAGGTGCGGCTCACCGAGGCCGGGATCGTCCTGGTCAACGCCGCCGAACAGGTGCAGGTCATCCTCCGCACCGCGACGAGACACGTGCAGGACATGCGGGACGGCCGCGAACCGACCGTCCGGATCGGCGTGTTCTCCAGCGTCGCGGTGCGGGTGATGCCGCTGGTGCTGGCCGCGACGCGCACCCAGCACCTGCCCTGCCGGATCAAACCCGTCGAGGTCGACGACGACGTCCGCCTGCAGGAACTGCTGCGCTTCGGGGAAATCGACATCGCGTTCGTCATCTTTCCGCTGCAGAGCGGGGAAGCGCACGGCCTTGGCCTGTTCAGCGATCCGTTCATCCTCCTCGCGCCGAGGGGAGCGCCGCTCGCCGCCGTGCCCCGGGTCCGCCCGGCGGACCTGCGCGGCCTGCCCATGGTGTGCCTGACCAGCGAACAGCTCGAGGTCGCCGCCGAACTCCGCCGGCAGGGCATCGAACCGAACTGGGTCTTCGGCACGGACAAGATCCACGTCGTCGAACCGCTCGTCGCCGCTGACGTCGGGTATTCGATCGTGCCGCAGCTCGCGCTGGGACAACGCCATCCCGGTGTCACGCGGTTCTCGCTGAGCGAGATCGTCTCGCCGAGGGAGATCGGGATCGCCTGGCCGCCGCATCACCCGCGGCTCGGGTTGCTGCTCCGGGTCGCGGACGTGATCCGCGGCGTGTGCGCGGATCCGGCGGAGATTCTGCCGCCTATCGACGAGCCTGGCTGTGCTTCAGCGCAACCGGCAGCGCTCCGGCCGGTGCTGGCTCCGCCCGAAGTCCGGAACGATCCGCCACCGGAGAACATCGTTCAGCCATTGCCTCGCCGTGCGTCGCCACGATGATCGGCTTGCCCGAGCACGGCTAGCTCGCTCTCGCCGCTGACGCGTGCTCGCTGCGGTGGAGACGCGGTGCCGGGACTCCGTTGGCCCGGCACCGCATCGTGGTGACCATGCCCGCGACGTCAGGCCATGATCACGCGTTGGGGTGGTATTGCGCAAAGCAGGTGCGGGCCCAGCCGAGGCGTACCGCCGCCTCCGGACGGCGCGGCATTCGCGGCCGAAAAAATTCCCGCGGGCAGGACGACCGCGACCGAAGCCACCCCGGCGATCTTCAGAGACGCAGCCCCCATTTTCATGATTTCCCATTCTTTTCCCCCGAGCGCCCCCGAAACGAAAACCACTCAGGTTTACCTCCGGCGCACGGCAATGCCGGACGGGACCAGCCCCCTCGGCCCCGACGCCGCCGGAACGCCGTGCGCCGAACCATTCCGTCGGGCACGCGGCCGATCGGGGAACCCGCGAACGCGCGCAGCCGCCGCAAAGCCGTTGAACCGCGGTGAAAGCTGCCCTGTCACAGACCGCCGCGAGCGCGCGATCTCCTGCGCGGCGCGAAAAAAAGCGGTGAAAACACCTGAATCCCCCTAGCGCTCGACTCCCCAATCCGACGCTGAAACAAACACTACCGAACGTACCCGCAATCGGACAAACGTCTTTCCGTGACGTCACTGAGATGGCGTAGCCGATCCCGGAGCGTCGCATCGTTTGCTGCCACCCAGACCAAGCGACACCGCCGAATGCCACCGTTCTCTTTCCTCCGGGAATTCGGCGAATATCCGGCCTCCGTTCCGGAATACCGGCCGCTCCGGACTGGTAGAATCGCGGGACAACCGCGGACAGGAAGGACCCGCGCGGTGTCACGCGCTGCTGAGCCGGAAACGCCCGTTGAGCGTCCCGGCGCCTACCGGAGCCGCTTCACCGGCGCGCTGGAGTCGCTGCTGGCGGAAAAACGGTTCCCGAAGATCACGATCGGCGACCTCGTCGGCCGGGCGCACACCTCCCGCCGCGGCTTCTACGAGCATTTCGATTCCAAGGAAGCGTGCCTGCTCGCCTTGCTCGCGGAAGCGGCCGAAACGGGAACCGCGCAGGTGTCCGCTGCCGTCGACCGCACCGCGCCCTGGCACACGCAACTCCGCCAGCTCGTCACGGCCTGGCTCGGAGTGGTCGACGCCCGGCCCGCTGTCATGCTCAGCTACATCCGCGACGTCCCGCTGCTGGACGCCCCGATCTCCGCCGATCTGAACCACGAGGCGTACGTCGACGTCGCCCGCGCCATCTCGGCCGGCACCGCGTTCCGCGAGTCCGGAGGTGTTCCGCTGTCGCGGGTCCGCGCGCTGATCCTGTTCGGAGGACTGGAAAAGCTGGCCGAGAACGCACTGCGGCACGGCAGGACAGTGGACGCGCATATCGAGGAGGCGGTGCAGGCCGCGCTTCTTCTCGCCGCTTCGTGATATCTCAATCAGCCTGAGCTGATACCGCATCTACCAGCGTTCGATAGACCAGCTGGCATCGGCGGATCCGCGCCGGACGCGGATCGGCGGCGATCTCCTGCCCCAGTGCGGTGAGCGATCCCAGCAAAGCGATCGCTAGTTCTTCGAGACCGCCTCCGGAGCTGCCTGCCTCGCGCAGCAGCGCGACGGTCGGCTCGCGCCACCACTGTTCGTCCAGGGCCCGCCACCTTTCCTGACCCAGCACGGACGGGCCGTCGACCAGAAGAATCCGTCCCACGGCCGGGTCCGCGCACCGCCGGAGAAAGAGCGAGCCGGACGCCTTGAGCCGGTCGGACGGCGTTCCCGTGCCGCCGGACCGAGAGCGCAGCACCCGATGCAGATCGGCGTGCACCTGCTCGACGACGGCGTGGAACAGCTCCTGCTTGTTCTCCCAGTGGTGATAAACCGCGCCGGTGGTGGTTCCCGCCTCGGCGGCGATCTGGGCCAGCGAGGCGCCCGCGTAACCCTCTTCGGCGAAAAGCCGGCGCGCGGCCGTGACGAGGTCGTGGCGGGTGGTCCGGGACCGCTCCTCGTTCGTTCTCCGCATGCACATACCTAATCATGTTAGGTTTCTGGGAATGGATACGGTGCGGGCTCAGGAGATCATCGACAACAGCCCGTTCGGGCCGTGGTGGGGTTTCACGGTGGACTCCGTCGGGGAGGGGGTCGCGACGCTTTCCTTGCCGGCCCGGCCGGAGTTTTTCCGCCCCGGCGACGTGTTGCAGGGCGGCTGCGCCATGACGCTCGCCGACGTCACCTGCTGGATCGCGATCCTCTCCGCCGTCGGCCCCGACGAACCGGCCGTCACCGTCAACATGACCACCGCGTTCCTCGGCGCCGCGAGGTCGGACCTGACCTGCGAATCGTCCTTGACCCGGACCGGACGCCGGACGATCTACGGCACCGCGACAGTCACCGACCAGGCCGGGCGGCAGGTCTCCCACCACACGCTGACCTATCTGCGCCCGGGGCGTTAAAGCGTCAGTTCAGCGCGCGGCGCAGCACGACCCACCGCTCCCCCGGCCGGTCGACGACCGCGGGCTGCCAGCGCGGCCGCACCGCAGCGATCAGCTCGTCGCCCCGCTCGATCAAGGAGCTGACGGCGGATTCGCCGACGACGATCACAGCCGACCAGTCGACGTGGGCCATGAGGCAGTCCTCGGTGACCCCGAACCGCGTGTCCAGGAGGCTGACCACGTCGTGGCCGGTGTCCGGACCCGACTGGATCTCGCTCGCGTCCGGCACCTCGGCGACGGTCTGGGGACCCGCAGCGGGCTCGGCTTCCTCCCTTTCTTCGGACCACACATGGTCCTCGAGCCGCTCGATGCGGCGGCACAGGTCGAACGCCTGCTCGTCGGTCAAGCGCAGGGTCACGCTGCGGCCGTCGAGCAGTGTGAACGTCAGCTCCGCTTCCGGAACTCCGGCGCTGCCTGGCTCCGCTTCGACGGTCCCCGCGACGTCCCCGAACAGCACTGTCTCGGCGGGGCTTTCGTGTCCCTGGCCCAGTGACGGCAGATTCGCGGCCATCTCGGCTACGGAGTGCGCAGCGGTCCAGAACGCCTCTTTGTCGCGGAAGTCCTTGCGGCTCCGGCTCAAGGTTCGTCCGCTCCCGGCCGGTTCGACGTAGGCCTCCACCCGGCCGGTTCCGAGACCGTCGTCCCAGGTCGCGGCGACCGTGACATTGTTGGCCAGACGTTTGCGGTAAGCCTCGACCCGATCGTGCCGGGAGAGTTCCCAGCCGTTGACCTGCTCGGGCGAGTCGTCGTTCATCAAGGGGTCCTTCCCAGGCGCGGACGGCGGATACGGCTATCAGACGTGCCGCGCGCGGGGTGCGTTCCTAACTCCGCGCCGCAACCGATTCCGCGTCCTCCGGGAGATGTCCGGCACTCGTGTTCTGGGAGCGAGCGAGCAAGGTGACGACAGCCGCGCCCACGATCACTGCCGCGGTGACGAACGCCGTCAGCGGCCAGCCGATCCGCTCGGTCGCCGTCGCGCCGAATGCGGTTCCGAGGCTTCCTCCAGCGAAATACACCATCATGTAGGCACTGTTGAACCGTGCCGGCGCGCTTGGCTCGATCGCCAGAACCGTGCTCTGATTCGCGACCTGGGCAGCGAAAAGACCCGCGTCGAACAATGCCAGGCAGAGCAGCGTCGAAACAGTGCTCGGCAGAGCGACGGCAAGTACCGCGCTGGCAAGACCAGCGAGGCCAAGACCGCAGAGGATGACCCGGCGGGCGCCCACGCGATCGGTCCACGCGCCCGCGATCCGGGTGGCGAAGATGCCGAGTATTCCAGCGAAAGCGTACAGCCCGATGCGTTCGGCGGAATACGAGAAGGGCGGCTTCGACAGGGCGACCGCGATCCCGGACCACACCGCACAGAACGCGAAGAACCAGAGCGTGCCGCGGACCGCCGCGAGCCGGAGAGCCGGATAACGCAGGTACAGCCCGGGAATCGAGCGCAGTGTGGCGAGGTAGCCGCGGTTGTTCGAACCGGTCACCGAAGGAAGCACGAGCAGCACCGCGACCGCGACCACCGCGCAGCTGGCGGCGAAAACGCCCAGCATCGCGCGCCAGCCGATCAAGTCGGCCAGCCAGCCGCCGACGATGCGGCCCGCGAGGATCCCCGCTGAGATACCAGCGGTGACGATCCCGAGTGCGGTAGCTCGCCGGTCCGGGCTCGCCAGCCGGGCGGTCACCGAACTCAATCCGGCGCCGACCGACGAGCACGCGCCGAGGACGCCGAGCACCAGGCCGAGCAACCACACCTGGCCGACGATCGCGTTCGCCCCCAGCGCGGCGGCGAGCGCAGCGAACTGCGCGGCCAAGACGTATCGCGGCGGGAACAGGTCGACGAGCGGCACCAGCAGCGCGAGCCCGCACAGGTAGCCGACCGGCCCGCAGGCCAGTGCGACGCCGACCGAGCCGAGCGAGGCGCCGAGCGCACCGCCGACCTCGGCGATCGCGGGCTGCAACGGGTAGATGGCCGCGGTGCCCAATGCGGCGGCGAGCGAGACGAACCCGACGACCGAGCCTCGAAGGCGCGGAGTGATATCTGAATGCACGGGCCGAGCGTAGGAAGCGCGGGGCGGGGAGCGCTGGCGAGAAAACGCCATCACCCATAGCGCCCGCGGAGGACCGGACAGCGGTGCCGCGGTTGTGGGATGATCGAGTTCCATGACGACGCCACCGCTTGTGCCCGCCGTCCGCTTCGAGCCGCCGGGCTCCGGTGAGGCGTCCGGCAGATCGGCCCGGTCATGACTGGCGAGCGAGCCGTGCCGGGTGCGCGGCAGATCGACGTCAGTCGTCTTCCCAGCGACGTCGTGGATCTCATCGACGCCCTCGGGCCGGGCGAACCCCTGGTCCTCACCAGGGACGGCAAGCCGGTCGCGATGATCGCGAGCACCAGCTCCCGGCCCGAACCGTCGCGAACCGGCTGTGCCGACGTGACGGTGGTCGCCACCGCGATGAAGCTGTCGGCCTCGGCCCGGACGTCGCTGGCCGCCGAACTCGGCTCCGACTACCTCGTGCTGGACCTGCACTCGGCGCCGGCCACCGCCGACGTGCTGCTCGTGCCGCCAGTCAGCCCGCAGCTGATCGGGGGTCTCCGGGCGAAGTTCCCGAAGGCCCGGGTCGTCCTCGCCGAGGTGGAGGACGCGGAGCTGGGCGTCAGCTATCACGGCCCGGTCCGGCGGCTGCTCGACGCCGGCGCGGAGACCTATCTGACCTCGGCGAACGTCCCGCATCTGGCAAGACAGCTCGACCATGCCGTCACCCACCAGCAGCTGCTCGCCAGCGGGTCGGCCGCGCCGTTGGAGCTCGGACCCGCGGATTCGTGACCGCTACAAGCCGACCCCGCCGGAGACGTCGAGTTTCGTCCCGGTGATCCAGCGGGCGTCCTCGGAGGCCAGGAAGGCGACTGCGTCCGCGATGTCCCCGGCCTCGCCGACGCGGCCGAGCGCGGTCCGGCTGATGGTGCGCTCCCGGTGCTCTGGTATCTCAAGCAGCCTCGCAGTCATGTCAGTCCGGGTGTAGCCGACTCCGACGGAATTCACTGTGATGCCACGGGGAGCCAGGTGCTGCGCCAGAGTTCGGCTGAACACGTCCAGCGCGCCTTTGGTCATCGGGTAGGCGATGCCGTCCGGTGCGGCGACCCGGGTGGCGACCGACGAGACGGCGATGATCCGTCCGCCGTCGCGCAGGCGGGGCGCGAGACTCTGGGTCAGGAAGAACGGCGCTTTGACGTTGACCGCGAACATTTTGTCGAATTCCTCCGGGGCGAGGACCTCGATCGGCCGCCGCAGGACATAGAGACCGGCGTTGTGCACCAGGATGTCGATGTCCTCGCGCCCGTTCAGTCCCGCGTCCAAAGCAGCGGTGAGGGTAGAGACATCATCGGGGACGCCGAGTTCGGCACGCACGGGGAAGGCACGTCCGCCAGCCTCGGTGATGGCGGCGACCGTTTCTTGTGCTGCTGCCTCGTTGCTGCCGTAGTGCACCGCGACCAGGGCACCGTCCCGGGCCAGTCGTTCGGCGATGGCTCGGCCGATGCCCCGGCTGCCACCGGTGACCAGGGCGACTTTGCCGTTGAGATTGCCCATCTCAGGATGCCTGCCGCTCGGCCACCTTGACGCACAGTTCGGTGCCACCGTGCAAAGGCAGCGAGACCGACACGAAACCGTTGGCCGGATCGCGGACATAGTCCAGGAAATCGGGTTCAGCGTTGTCGTTCAGGACGTAACCGCCGATCCGGATTTGCGGCGCGACGAACTCGATGACCTCGCGGGCGAGCGACGGTTCAACGCCCAGCCACCCGTCGATGAGGGCGAAGTCGACCTCGCCGCCGAGATCGCGCAAAGTGTCCCGGGCGTCGCCTTCGCGGATTTCGGCGTAGTCGGACAATCCGGCTTCGGCCAGGTTTCGGCGGGCCGCGGCGACCTTGGCCGGGACCAGCTCCGCGCCGATCACCGTGCCTCCCCCGTTGTCGCGCACCGCAGCCGCCGCGTAGAGCGTCGACCTGCCGACCGAGGTGGCGAATTCGACAGTCCGGGTGGCGCGAATGCCCCGGCACAACAGATAGATCAGGTCGCCCTGGTCCGGAGAGATCGAGAAACCGTATTCGCCGTATTCGTGCGGGTCGCGTTCGAGGCCGGAGCGCGGGTCGTCAGCCGGATATTGTTGTGCGGCAACGAGCTTGTCGAGGACGGCGTTGACGACCGGATCGCGGAGCGGACGGTGGACCTCGGTCATGCGGAGACTCCCGTCAACCAGGCGTGGGCTTCTTCGATGATTTCTTTTTCCCGCGCGCTGAAGCGGGTCGGACAGGTAGCGGGCACCTGGTGTCCACTGTGTTCCAGCAGATAGGCCAGTGCGGCGTACTCGCGCGGGTGCCGATGCGGATCGAGGCCGTCAGCGGGACGGATTCCATAGGGATAGGTGAAGCCGCCCATGTCGTAGACGGAATCGCGGCGCGCGATGCGCCAAACGCCGTCGCGGCGGTCGACCCGATCGAGGAATCTATTGTGGACAGTCACGCCGATTCCCAGCTCACGGTGGTCGGCGACGAGCATCGCATTGGTCTCCACGAAGGCGCGGTCTCCCACGGCCTCGATGACCGGGGTGCCGATGAAGTGCTTGCTGCGCAACGGTCCTTCGCTCATCTGACGCGATCCGTCGACGAACTCCTTGGCCGGACCGGAGAACCACAGGATCGTCAGGGTCGCGTCTTCGTGGAAGAGGCTCGCCAGGGCGTCCCAGTCCTGCCGGTCGCGATGGATCCAGCCGGTCATCAGATCGGTGATCGCCTGACGGTCGGCGGTGCGGAGTTCTTCCGGCACAAGGAACCTCCTCTTCTCGGGCGGAAACGAAGACGCTGCTCAACCAGCGTCCGCCCGGCGAAGGACCCGCTGCCACCGCCCGCCGGACAGCGGATACCGGTATCCCGCCAAGATCGTCTGCGGGACTGCCCGGCCGATCGCCGGTATCCTCGGAGCTGATGCCGAAACTCCGCCACTTCTGCTGGTCGGGCGACGATCCTGTCCAGGGCCGCTGGTCGCTGGCCCACGGGGAAGGGGTCGCCGCGCATCAGCACGCGCAGGGACAACTGCTGTACGCGGCGAACGGGCTGCTGGCCACCACGACCGAGCGGGGCACCTGGGTCGCGCCGGCGGACCGCATCTCGTGGACTCCGCCGCGCTTCGAGCACGGCCACCGCGCCTACGGCGAGACCGAGCTCAGCATCCTCAACGTGCCCGCCGAGCTGTGCTCCGCGCTCCCCGACACCCCGACCGTGTTCACCGTTTCCGCGTTGCTGCGCGCCGCGGTCATGAAGCTGACCGGCGGCGCGATCCTGCCGCCGGAGGCCGGCGACCGGCTGCTCCGGGTGCTGGTCGACGAGCTGACCGAACTCCCCGAGCAGCCGACGTACCTGCCCGAACCAGCCGACGACCGCCTCCGCGCGGTCACCGCTCTCCTGCGCGGCAACCCGGCCGAGACCGCCACGCTCGGCGAACTCGGCCGGGAGGTGGGGGCCAGCGAGCGGACGCTCAGCCGCCTGTTCCGGGTCGAACTGGGGATGAGCTTCTCGCAGTGGCGCTCCCAGCTGCGCATCCAGCACGCACTGGTGCATCTCGGGCAGGGCCGTTCGGTCACCGACACCGCGCTGCGCTGCGGCTGGGCCAACCCGACCAGCTTCATCGAAACCTTCGCCGCGATCCTCGGCCAGACCCCGGGGAGCTATCAGGCCGGGCTTCGGCGTCAGGCGAGAACGGCCCGGTGACCGTCAGCCGCCGAAACGGTGCACCTCAGCCTGCTCGTCGTACGCCGCCCAGCCCGGGTTTCCAGTCCTCGCGAACGCGACCCACGCGCCGTGCATCTCCTCCGCCAGACCGGCCGGAGCGGCGTCCGGGCCGAGCAGTCCGGTGTCGCCGTGCAGCCAGGGTCGTTCAGCGAGATCGAAGACGAACGGCAGCTCGACGGTGTGCGCGGCACCGAGCCGTCCGTCCAAGGCGGTCGAGCGGTAGCCGAACGAATAGACATAAGTGCGGCCCGGTGAGATCTCAGCGTGCGCCTGTGCCATGCGAGCAGTGCCGGCCCCGAACAGCACCTCGCCCAGCTCCTCGGCGCGGTCGTCCGGTTTTCCCTGCGGCACCAGGTAAAGCCGCCCCTCCTCGGTGTTCGTGCCGATCATCAGGTCGACACCGCCGACCAGACTGTCCGCGGGCTGCACCGGCAGGACCAAGCTGAACGGGCTGAGCCCAGCGAGCGGATCCGCCGCGGTGGCGGTGCTCAGGTCCAATCCGGCCAGCGCGGGCAAGGTATCCAGGAACCTCTCGTCTGAGATCTCACCGAACGCCGTTGCAGTCGGCTCAACGCCCAAGGCCGCAGCCGCAGCCGCGGTGACCCGGTGCGCCTGCTCCGGAGTGAACGCGCCCGTACCGCTTCCGCTTTGGACAATCGCGCGCCGGAACAGCCCCTCGGCCTCCGGCGTCGCGAGCAGCGCACCGGTGAGCGTGGCTCCCGCGGATTGCCCGAACACCGTGACGTTCCCCGGATCTCCGCCGAACGCGGCGATCGAATCACGTACCCACCGGAGGGCCGCGAGGACGTCGAGCAGCCCGCGATTGTCCGGAGCGCCTTCCAGGGCAAGGAATCCCGGGATGCCGAGACGGTAGTTCACCGTCACGAGGACGACTCCGTCCCGGGCGAAGGCACTGCCGTCGTAAAGCGCGGCGCGGGTCGAGCCGGTGACGAACCCGCCGCCGTGCACGAAAACCAGGACCGGACGGTTGCCAGCGTCCGCGGCTGGCGTACGAACGTCGACCGTCAGATATTCCTCGCCGGGGACCCAGCCCGGCCCGAAGTAAGGGGTCAGGTCGAGACGGCCGAAGTCGCGGCCGGGCTGCGGAGCGGTCGGCGACGGCTGGGTGCCGTCGCGGACTCCCGGCCAGCCCGGATGCGGCTCGGGCGGAGCGAACCGGCCGCGGCCGATCGGGGCCGCCGCGTAGGGAACGGCCCGGTACAGTTCGCCCGCCGCGTCGCGAAGGCCGCGGACAGCGCCCGCCGCGGTCTCGACCACCGGATTTTCCTGCGGAGACACGAGAATCACTTCCTTCAGGAGATCCGGGAGAACCCGGCCCACTTCGTGATCGCGAACTTCGTCCCGTCCCGCTCGACCTCCGCCGCCCCCGAACCGGGGAAGTGCGCCGGGAAGACGAGCGCGTTGTCCTCGGCTGCCTGGCCGAGCAGCGCGCGCCGGGTCGCCCGGGCCTCGGCCGGGTTCTCGCAGAAACAGGAGTTGGTCTCCGGCTCCGCGATCTGCAACGGGGTGTGCACCAGGTCGCCGACGAACAGCGCCCGGTCGCCGCCGGAATCCAGCCTCAGCACGGACGAACCGGGCGTGTGCCCCGGCGCGAGGTCGAGACGCAAATTCTTGTCGATCCGATACGTCCCGTCCCACAGCCGGACCTGGCCCGCCTCGTGCACCGGGACGACGCTGTCCTCGAAGACGTTCTGGTTCCCGCGTCCGAACACGGACTCGTTTTCATTGGCCGGGTTCCAGAATTCGAAGTCCCGCGCCGGCATCAGGTACGTGGCGTTCGGGAAGGTCGGCACCCAGGTGCGGCCGTCGAGCCTGGTATTCCAGCCCACGTGGTCGATGTGCAAGTGAGTGTTGACGACGACATCAACGTCCTCGGGTGATACACCAGCGGCGGCGAGGTGGTCGAGGTAGCTGGTGTCGAGGCGGCTCCACAGCGGCGCGTACGGCCGGTCCTTGTGATTGCCGACGCCGGTGTCGACGAGGATCGTGCGGCCCTCGCTGCGCAGCAGCCAGGACTGGATCGCCGACTGGCAGTCGCCGGTCTCCGGATCCCAGAAATCGGGGGCCAGCCAGCCGCGATGCTCGTCCCACGAGCCCGCCGGGCTGTCCGGGAAGAACTCGGCCGGGCTCATCTCGACCGAACCTCGGAACTCCTTGACGCGGGCGACCGTGACGTCGCCCAGAATGATCTCGTCCATGCCCCCGAGCCTGAGCGGCCCGGAACGCCCGGACCACTCCCGCGTTTTCCTACCCCGCGCAGGGTGTGGCACTGATATCTCACGCGGCGGATAGTGGAAGCCATGACCGCTGGCCCGCTGGGAGACTTCCTGCACGCGCGACGCGCCCGGCTGCGTCCCTCGGACGTCGGGCTCCGAGACCTCGGTCCGCGCCGCCGGGTCGCGGGCCTGCGCCGGGAGGAGCTGGCGCAACTGGCCGGAGTCAGCGTCTCGTACTACACCCGGCTGGAGCAGGGCCTCTCCCGCGGCGCGTCGACCGAGGTGCTCGACGCGATCGCCCGCGCCTTGCACCTGGACCCCCACGAACGCGCCCACCTCGACCGGCTCGCCGAAGCGGCCCGCCGCACGCCCCAGCCGCGCCGTCCACGCCCGGAGAAGCTCGCCGACGAAACGCGCGACCTCCTCCGCGCGGTCGACGGCGTCCCCGCGCTGGTGCTCGGCCGCCGGACGGACGTCCTGGCGTGGAACACCCTCGGACACGCTTTGCTGGCCGGGCACCTGGACCTGGCCCAGCGTCCCAACCTGAGCCGGATGCTGTTCCTGGACCCGCACTGCCGCGAGCTGTACGCCGACTGGAAACGCAAGGCCCGCGCGGTGGTCGGCAACCTGCGCGTCACCGTCGGGAAGCATCCGGACGACCCCCTGCTGGCCGAGCTGATCGGCGAGCTGACGATGAAGAGCCCGGAGTTCGTCTCGCTGTGGCGGGATCACCGGGTCGGTCCGTGCGACGCCGACTCGTACGAACTGCGGCATCCCCTGGTCGGCCGGGTGACGGTGACGCAGCAGACGCTGTCGGTGGCCCGGTCGCCGGAGCAGGTGCTGATCGTGTGCACCACTCCGGCGGGGTCGGCCTCAGAGGAAGCGTTGACGTTGCTGCGGCAGATCAGCGGCCAGAAGCATCAGCGCGCACCCGACTCGCCGCCTCAAGCGGTCAAACCTCCGCGCTCGCTTCGCTGACGGTCGCCAGCTCGATCTCCGCGAGCATCGCCGCCTTGGCCGCCGCGTCCAGGAACGAAGCTTCCACCGCGTTCTTCGCCAGCGCCGCCACCTCCGCCGCCTGCAAACCGAGCGTCGTGGCCACCGCCAGGTACTCGCCTTCCAGCGTCGCGCCGAACATCGGCGGGTCGTCGGTGTTGAGGGTGACGACGAGACCGTGGTCGAGCATGCGCCGGACCGGGTGGGCGGCGATCGAGGGCACCTGGCGGGTCCGGACGTTCGACGTCGGGCACACTTCGAGCGGGATCCGGTGTCCGGCGAGATAAGCCAGCAGCGCCGGGTCCGCCGCACAGCTGGTGCCGTGGCCGATCCGCTCCGCGCCGAGGTCGTGCACGGCCGACCAGATCGTGGCCGGGCCGCTGGTTTCCCCGGCGTGCGGCACGCTGTGCAAGCCCGCCTCGCGCGCGGCGGTGAAAAACGGCTCGAACTGCGCTCGGCCAACACCGATCTCCGGGCCGCCGAGACCGAAGCTGACCAGCCCGTCCGGACGCTCCCGCAGCGCGAACACCGCGGTCTCCCGTCCGGCGCGGACGCCCTTCTCCCCCGGAATGTCGAAGCACCAAGCCAATTCCACCCCGTGCTCCGCCTTCGCGACGGCGCGGCCCTCGACGAGCCCGGAGAGAAGTTCGTCGCCCGGCATGCCGTCGATGACGTGGTTGTACGGCGTGACAGTCACTTCGGCGTAGCGGACGTTCTGGCGGGCGAGTTCGGCGGCGAGGCCGATCACGAGCGCGCGGATGTCGTGGCGGTCTTTCAGCATCGACTGCACGGCCCAGTAGACCTTGAGAAAATGGGCGAAATCGCGGAACGCGAAGAACTGTTCCAGCTCCGCGCGGTCCGCGGGCACGCCCGCTTCCGGATGGCGGCGGGCGAGGGCGAGAACGGTGTCGACGCTGGCTGATCCGACAAGGTGGACGTGCAGTTCGGCTTTGGGCAGGGCATGAATGAACGCGCGCAGGCTTTCGCCGGGCATGAGAAGGCTCCCTGGAGAGTGAAAAGGCGGCGGAGAAAGGAAAAACCGGGACGACTCAGGGAGCGAGGTCGCCACGGTCGAGGTCGGCTCCGTAGAGCGGCAGCTTGAACTCCGGCACGGGTCCACTGTAGCGGAGATCGGCTGCCGGCACGGGAAAATCCCCGGAGCCGCTACCGGCGATGGCTGGGCCGGGCGTGGTTGAACAGGACCGTGCTGCAGATCAGCACCAGCCCGGCGACCGCCACCCCGACCACCGGGCTGACCAGCAGCACCACCGCGCTGATCACGCTCGCGGCGAAGAAAAGCTGCAAGCAGGCCCAGAACGCCGGCGTCAGCCAGGCCAGCGCGTCGGACGCCGCGCACACCCACCGGCACCGCGCGACCGGTTTGCGGTGCCGTCCCGGACCGCGGCGGGCGAAGACTTTCGTCGCCGCGGCCAGCATCTCGTCGCGGGAGGCGATCCTGCGTCCGCCGCGGGCCGGTGCGACGGCCGCGCCGAATTCGACGCGTTCCACCCGTCCGGCGCGGTCGTCGCCTAGCGGGCCGGTGTTCTCCAGCGGTAGAGTCATTCGGTCTGCTCCTAAGCCTCGAAGCGGGTGTCAGACATCCCGTGGCCCCCTGTTCCCGCAGGGGGCCACATCTTTTTCACCGGGCGCGCGACCCAGTTCGATAGTTCTTATCTTGGCGAAGACTGCGCGGAGACCTCGAGACCCACTGACGGTCGTCTCGCCGAGCGGCACGCAGCTGTCGGTTAACGGTAAAGAGACACGGTGAACTACCGTGCGCAATATCAGTCCACCGGTTCTGCCCGGCAGTCCCGGGAACTTCAGCGAAACGAACTCTCGGGCCGAACTCCGGTACGCGCGCGTCCCAGCCAGTTCCGACCCGCTCTCACCTGCACAAACAGCCGAGAGAAACCGCGTACGCGCGGACTCCGGCATTGCACGGACACTCCTCGAACCGGCAGACGGCGGCGATTTCTAGCGCATCGGGAACGGTTTTTCATCACTCACACGAGTGGTAACCTGTGCTTGCCGAGAAATGATCACGAAGACCCGCTACCGCAGCGCCGTCCTCCGCCACAGAGAGCCCTGACCAGTGATTTTCCCGCGAAAACCGGAACGAAGGGGAAATTGGCATTCAGCCAACCCCCAGCGGGACACTCCCGCTCATCGCATGCCTCGCGGCATCTGCCGACTGGAATATGCATGACTGCCGGGCCGAGACAGAATATTCTGACATGTCCAGCCAACGCGGCCCCGGGTGCCCCGGATACGGATCGCCGGAAAACTGCCGCCCAGCCAATAACGTCGCCGCACAGGACAAATACCGGCCAGGAACGGGACAGAGTTCACGATCCGATCACCGCGAGAAAACCGGTCCGACGCCAAACAGGTGAACCTAACGGTCCATTTCGGGATTAAGCAAGTCCGCGCCTTGCCCCGGCATATTCCATCCCTGATCCTGAAGTTGAATATTCCGGAAAAGTTCATCGGCTTGACAAGGACGAAACCATGAGTTCTTACGATCCGAACACCGTGAGTTCTTCGCTCGACGACACCGCCTGGCAGCGGCCGTCGGCGTGCGGCGGCAACGGCGGCGATTGCGTCGAAGTCAATCTCAGCGATCCCGACGTCGTCGCGGTGCGGGATTCCAAGATCGGCCGTTCCCCCGCGCTCGTCTTCGGCAACCAGGAATGGGCGGCGTTCGCCGGCGCGCTGCGCGAGGGGCAGTTCGACCGCTGACCCGCGCGGATCGCCTTCCCGGCCCCTTCCGGGCCACGGCGCGGGTCAGCCCGTCTGCCTTGGCCGCCGGTAAAGCTAGGACTACTATGCATTCGTGCCCGGCAATGGTGTGGTCCCCTCCTCCGATCGGACGGCTCGCTCCTCGTGAGCAGGCTTTCCGTCGAGGCCCAGCTCGTCGAACTGGGCAAGATTCTCGTCGCCGCCCGCGTCGAACGCGGGCTGACGCAGGGCGAACTCGGCGACGCCCTCGGCTACACGCAGCCGAACATCAGCAAGATGGAACGGGGCAAGACCCGGATCCAT
The DNA here is from genome assembly GCF_053611505.1 of Amycolatopsis sp. NPDC054798. Taxonomy (NCBI): domain Bacteria; kingdom Bacillati; phylum Actinomycetota; class Actinomycetes; order Pseudonocardiales; family Pseudonocardiaceae; genus Amycolatopsis; species Amycolatopsis sp. NPDC054798. Next base: position 74,662 of record NZ_JBSHAM010000039.1, read on the forward strand.
CCGCATTTGCTCGACAAATGGATCGACGTCCTCGCGATCGGCCCGGCCGAGGCGGAGCCGATGCGGCAGTACAACCAGGCCGCCCGCGCCGACCGGGTGTGGAACGCCCGCCGTCTCGCGGCCAGCCCGGCCTGGTTCCATCCGGTGTTCGAGGCCGAGCAGGAGGCCGCGATCATCCTGAAGTGGACCGGCGAGCGCATCAGCGGGATGCTGCAGACCGAGGACTACATGATGGAGCAGTTCCAGGCCTACGGCCGCACCGACGTGAACAACGCGGTGCACGAACGCAAGCTGCGGGCCAAGCTCCTCGACGACCATCCGGAGCGGACGTACAAGTTCATCCTCAGCGAAAGCGCGGTCCACCGGCTGACGCGAGCGCACACGGACAACAAATACGTCGCGCTCGGCCAGGTCCGGCATCTGCTCGATCTGGCCCGGAATCATCCCGCCGCGACCATCCGGTTCGTGCCGTTCGAAAACGGCCCGCTGCACGTCGGGCCCGATTTCACGATTTTGCAGTTCGTCAACAGCAAGCTCGACCGTTCGTTCGCGGAAACGTCCAACGGCGTCCAGGCTTTCATGAACGACACCGAAACGTACGACACCGATCTGCAATCGTGGGAATCCCTTTCGAGTGTCGCCCTTTCGGAGCAGGAATCGGCTATTCTCCTCGAAGAGGCCGAAGCGGATCTGATCAGCACCCGTACGCCCGCTGCCGACCGGCCCGGAGACCGGCTACGCTGATCCCGCGCCGTCGACCACAAGGAGACGCTTGTGACTGGCCTGGATCAAGAGCCTTTTCCTCCGCCGGGGATCGATCTCAGCCATCCCAGCGTGGCCCGCGTCTACGATTATTACCTCGGCGGCACCGCCAATTGGGAAATCGACCGGCAGTTCGCCGAGCGCATGCTGCGCGATTATCCGATGGTGCGCCCGATCGCACGGGCCAATCGCCGCTTTCTGCACCGCGTCGTCCGGCATCTGGTGCGCAAGGGAATCCGGCAAATCGTCGACCTCGGTTCCGGCCTCCCCACAATGGGGCACGCGCACGAAATCGCCGAGCAGATCGCGCCGGGCGAGGTGAAAGTCGCGTACGTCGACTGCGAACCGGTCGCTGTCGCGCATTCCGCCAGCCTGCTGCGGGAAAAAGGCGACCCCGCGCGGCACGTCGCCCTGCACGCCGATCTGCGCGACCCGCGGCGGCTGTGGTCCCTGCTCGCCGAATCGGGCGTCATCGACCTGGACCAGCCGATCGCGCTGCTGCTCATCTGCGTCCTGCACATCCAGCAGCCGCCCGCGCCCGGCAGCGGAAGCACCGCGGACCTCGGGCCGAGCCTGACCGCGGAGTACCGCGATCTCCTCGTGCCCGGGTCGTATCTCGCGCTGTCGCACGTCACCGACGAGGGCGTCCCGCCGCACTGCGCGCAGCTGCTCGCCGACGGCAAGGAGCGGTACGCCGAGGCGGGCACCGATCTCCTCTACCGCGGCCGGGCCGAGATCACCGGGCTGTTCGGGGATTTCGCCCTGCTCGATCCCGGCGTCACCTGGACCCCGCTGTGGCATCCGGAGGAGGCCAGCCCGGACGAGAAGGCACTCCCCCTCGCCGCGGCCAGCGAGTCGCTGATGCTCGCCGGGGTGGCGCGCAAGGAGCCACGACATCTGAAATGACGGAGATTTGTGTTATCTCAGTCATTACGGTAACTTGAGCCGCATGGACGAGGACTGGGAACTCGCGTTCGCCGACGAGGCCGGCCGCCACTTCGCGCGGCAGTACGGCATGACGCCGATGACCGGGCGCGTGATCGGCTGGCTGCTGCTGTGCGAACCGCGGCAGCAGACGATCGCCGAGCTCGCGACCGCTCTGCGGGCCAGCCGCAGCGCGGTCACCGGCGCGATCAGCGAACTCGAAGAGTGGTCCTGGATCCAGCGCACGCGCACGGCCGGGGAACGGGTCGACCGCGTGCGGCTCGCTCCGGACGTGTGGCTGCACCTGCTCGACAACCAGTCCGAGTACGCCTCGCTCGGCGCGCTGGCGCGCCGGGGACTGGAGCTGACGGCCGGCCAGCCCGCCGAACGAAGGGCGAGGCTGGAGGAACTGGCGGAGTTCGCCCGATTCCTCGCCGAGCGGATGCCCGAACTCGCCGTCGAATGGCGGGCTCGGCGCGAAGCCTTGCACCGCAAGTAAATCCGGCTTCACCACGCGCCTGGCGAACCCGTCAGGCGATTTCATCCTGCCCGCAGGATTTCACTGGGGAGAACTGATATGTCCTTCAACCATGCCCACTGGCAGCAGCGGCTCGACACTCTTCGCTCCGCCCACGGCGTCCCGGGCGCTTCGCTGGCAGTGCTGGCCGACGGTCAGGTGCGCGAACTCGCGAGCGGCGTCCTGCATCGCGGGACCGGCGTGGAAGTCACCACCGACTCGGTGTTCCTGTCCGGCTCGCTGGCGAAGGCCTACACCGCCACCGTCGTGCTGAACCTGGTCGACGCGGGCGCGCTCGACCTCGACACCCCGGTCGTCAAGCTGCTGCCGGAATTCGCGACGCCGGACCCGGCCGCCACCGAGGCGATCACCGTCCGGCAGCTGCTCAGCCACACCAGCGGCCTGACCTGCGACTTCACCTACGACTCCGGTCGCGGCGACGACTGCCTCGCCCGCTACGTCGAGGCCGCCGCCGGAGTGGCGCTGGACTGCCCGCCCGGCACGGGACTGTCCTACAGCAGCCTCGGGTACGCCGTGCTGGGCCGGATCATCGAGGTCGTCACCGGCAAGACGTGGGATCAGGCGATGAAAGACCTGCTGTTCGCGCCGCTGGGGCTGACGCATTCGATGACGCTTCCCGAGGAAGCGCTGCGCTTCCGGGTGGCCATGAGCCATCTCGGCGAGGAGCCGACGCCGGTCTGGGATTTGATGCCGCGTTCGGCCGGACCGTACGGCCGCGTCATCATCTCCGCCGGCGATGTCGCGCGCTTCGCGAAAATGCACCTGGACGGCGGCGTCGCGGCCGACGGCACCCGGGTGCTCTCCAGCGAAGCGGTCGAGCTGATGCAGCGCCGGGTGATCGACAGCCCGGACAAATGGACCGTCTCCGCCGACGGCTGGAGCCTCGGGTGGACGCTGTACGACTGGAACGGCGTCGCCGGCTTCGGGCACGACGGCAGTTCCGTCGCCCAGCATTCGTTCCTGCGGATCGTGCCGCACGCCGGGGTGGCAGTCGTGCTGCTGACCAACGGCGGCGACTTCGACCGGCTCTACCACGACCTGTTCAGCGAACTGCTCGCCGAATTGGCTGGCGTTGAGATGCCAGAGCCGTTCGCGCCGCCGGCCAACCCGCCCGAGGTGGATGTCACGCCGCTGGTCGGGACCTATGCGCGGGAGGGCGTGATCACCACGATCAGCCGGGCGGACGACGGCAAAGCGCGGATCAGGTACGAGTTCGTGGACGGGATGAAGGATCTGTCGCCGCCGTTGGAGGCCGAGCTGGTTCCCGTGACCGACACGGTGTTCGCCGCTTGCGGGGAGTCCTTCGGCGCGAACCCGGTGCCGGTGGTGTTTTCGGCGCTCGCCGACGGGAGCCCGTGCGTCTACATCGGCATGCGGGCCACTCCGAAGACCTCGTAACCACGGCCGGTGGTCGCGAGCAGTCCCGCGGGGGCCGGGGGCGGCGGGTAGGCTTCACCAGTGTTTCGCCAGGTGATGTGCCCAGTTTGATGGCAAATACCTTCCCCCCCCCCCGGACTTTTGTCACGGAGAGTGCCCGTGGATCCTGGGTTTGACCACTGGTTGACCGTCGGTTTCGAGCGCCGGGTCCTGGTGGTTGTGCGGACCGTGACGACGCTCAACCGGCTGCTGGACGTGCTCACGCTCTTCAGCGGCGACCACCGGGTCCAGACGGTGTTCACCTTCGACCGGGAGCGCCCGGCCATCCTCGGGGCGGGCGTCCCCCGGCTGCTGGAACAGCTGGGAGCCGCGGTCATCCCCTGGCAGCAGGCGGTCGCGACCGAGTTCGACCTCGCGATCGCGGCCAGCGAGAACGACGATCTCCACCTGCTGCGCGCCCCAGTGGTCCTGCTGCCGCACGGGATCGGGCACCAGAAGTACTACCCCGGCAGCTCGGTCGTCGCCGGGCTCAACCCGGAACGGCTCGTCCACGACGGCGAGGTGGTCCCGGCGCTGATCGCCGTCGCGCACGCCGAGCAGCGCGACCAGCTCCGGGCGGCGAGCCCGGAGGCGGCCGAGCGGGCGGAGGTGGTGGGCGACCCGTGCCTGGACCGGCTCGTGGCCGGCGCGCACCGGGCGGCCGAGTACCGCGCGGCGCTGGCCGGGCGGGGCAAACGGCTCGTGACGATCGCGTCCACCTGGGGTGCGGCGTCGGTTCTCGGGCAACATCCCGACCTTCCGCTCCGGCTCGTCGCCGAGCTGCCGGTCGACACCGCCGCGGTGTGCGCGATCCTGCATCCGGGCATCGCGGCGGCGCACAGTTCGTGGCAGCTCGACGCGTGGCTCGCCGAAGCGAAACAGGCTGGGCTGCTGGTGATTCCCTCTGAAACCGGGTGGCAGGCCGCGGTTGCCGCGTCATCGTGCGTGATCGGCGACGAGAGTTCGGTGTCGCTCTACGCCGCGGCGCTGGACCGGCCGATGCTGATAGCGGGAAGTCCTTCTCCGGCAACGGTTCCCGGCTCCCCCGCCGCGATGCTGGCCGCTCGCACGGACTCGCTCGACGCCGGGCAGCCGTTGGCCGCGCAGATCGACGGCGCGATCGACCGGCATGTTCCCGGGCGCTACGAACCTGTGGTGAAGCAAGCGGTCGCGGTCCCCGGCCAGTCGGCTGAGTTGTTGCGCGCCGCGTGCTACCGGTTGATGAAGCTGCCGGAACCGGCTGCGCCCGCTGAATTCGCCAGTTATCCGATCACCCCGGCTGCCCGGACAGAACCAGTCGCGTTCGTCGCTGGCCTCCGCGAACACGGTTCTACGGATGTCCTCGTCCGGCTGCCCGCGACCGAAGTGCCGCAACAACTGCACCATCTGCACGTGATCGCGCACCACACCCGTGCGTCGCTCCGGGAACTGTCGGCGGCGGCCGTCGTGTTCACCGACGACACCGAGGTCGACTTCCCCGACTGGGCAGCGGCCGTCCTCAAGCAGTGGCCGGACGCCCACTTCGCCGCCGTCCGGCTCGAAGACCGTTGCCTTGCCGCGGATCGGAGCGGCCGCCGTTTCGAGCTGGTCCCGGATTCTCGTCAGGTGGACCCGCTGGCGGCCGTGTCGATGCTCTACTTAAGACGGTCCGAACTGGAATTCGGACGGCACCGGGTCAGCGTAGCGATTCGAATTCGGTGACGTACTCGTTCGTCCGGGGGTGACCGAGCCGCCACGCGTCCCAGACCAGCTGGCCCCACGCCGTGCGCGCGGCTTCCGGCTGGCCTTCCGCGGCGAGGATCCGCGCCTCGATTTCGCGGACCTCCCACTGGTATTGGTCCGCGCCGGTGGATTTCAGCTCGGCGCGGGCGCGGCTCCAGCAGTCCCGTGCGCGTCCCGGATCGCCGAGCGCGAGGAACGCCCGCGCGGCCACCATGTCCAGCCGGTTCAGGTTGCGGCCGGTGGCGTGGTTACGGCCGTTCTCGATCTCGGCCATCGCTTCCGCCGGGCGTCCGGCCTTGATCAGGACCGAAGCGAGCATCCGATGGTGGATGCCGAGCGCGTAGCCGTGTTCGAGATGCTGATCGAGCGAGATGGCTTTCCGCAGCCAAGACTCGGCTTCGGCGAGCAGGCTGGCGCGCTCGGCAGATGCCGGGGCGAGGGTGTCAGCCTTCTCCTCGAAGAACCGGGCGCGGAATTCCGCCACCGACGACAGCAACCGCTCCCGCCGAGCCGGACGGGTCTTGACGGCTTCGGCCAGCTCCCACGCCTGCCGGAGGTCGGCCTCGGCTGGGTCGAAAGCCCTTGCCAGGAACCAGGTTTTGGCCCGCATGGACAACGTGCGCGCGTAAAGCGCCTGTGGCTCGCCGTCGGCCAGCGCCGCCGCCGCGCGCACCGCGAGGTCGCTGATTTCGGCGTACTCGCGCCACAGCCAGCGCGCGGTGATCAGCACTTCCAGGGCTCCGGCGAGCTGGCACACCTCCACGTGGCGCTGCCGCCGAGCCGCGGCGCGCACCACCTCGGTGAGGAGCCCCAGATGCCGGTGCAGCCAGTCGATCCGGTTCTCGGCGAGAGTCCACGACAGACCCGGCGGAACCACGTACTCCCGCAACCGCCCGGCGTCGCCCGCGAGATCGGCGGCTACCGCCCGATCCCGGACATGGCTCAGCAGCCGGAGAAAAGCCGCGTCCCGATCTGCTGGAAGCTTCGCCGCGTACTGAGATACCAGCGCGGTGAGCCGGTACCAGCCGCCGACCTGCTCGGTCACCATCGCGCTGACGACGGCGTCGAAGACCTGTTCGCGCATCCCGAGGTAAGCGACGGCGGTTTCCCGCGTGAACCAATGGCCGGGGAACCCGGAAAGCAGCGCGACGGCGGCGGCGGTTTCCGGTGCCAGCGAAGAGAAAGTCTGCTCGAGCGAGTCTTTGATAACGCCTTCGGCGTCCACGATGCCGTTCGCCTGATAATGCGCGACGACCCCGCTGACCGGATACGGCTCCCCGCTGTGCCGCGCCAGGCTCAAGCCCACTTCACGAATCGCGGACGGCATCCGTCCGGACATCTCCAGCAGCGCGTCGGTCGCGGCGGGTTCCGCGTCGAGCCGGACCGCGCCGCAATAGTGGGCGAGCATTTCCCGCGCGCCCTCGAGTTCGAGACCGCCCAGCAGAATCGGAGCCGGGTCGAGCGCGTCGAGGTCCCGGGTGCGGACGGAGCAGGTCGCCAGCACGAGGTTCATCCGGAATGGACGGAAGAGTTCGACCTCGCGTGCCGAAACGACGTTGTCGAGAATGACGGTGAACAACCGGGTCGCCAGCACGGAGCCGAACTGCTGGTCCAGACCAGCGTCGTCGGCGGCGATCTCGTTGCCCGGAATGCCCAGCTTCAGCAGCGCCTGCCGTTTGACGAGCGCCAGATCGACGACCGCGCCGGTGCGCGATTCCGCCACGTCGATCTCGATCCAGCCGCCCGGGAACCGGTCGCGCACCAGCCCCGCGATCTGCCGGGCGATTTCGGTCTTCCCGGACCCGGCCGGCCCGTAAATGAGGCAAACCCCGGATTCGCGCGGCTCCCGAAGGTGTTCGGCGTGATTGAAAAACGGCTCGACACCCTCAGCCGCGGGCGGCCGCTGCCCAGCCGCGTTCAGCAACGCGACAGCTTCCATCAGCTCCGCGCGGAACGCCGGATCGTCCCGGCAAGCGGCCAGCACCTGCTCGCGAAGATCCGCCACGCTGACCGGCCCGGACCCGAACTTCGCCCCGAACTTGGCCCTGGCGATGCCCGCCAGCTGCCCCAGCCCCTTGTCGACCCGCCCGACCAAGGCGGTGGCCAGCAGTTTCGCCGCCTCAGTGGAAAACACCGCAACCGCGTCGATCAAGCCCCACCCCTAGTTCCTCGTACGCGCAAAACCACGCTAGCAGCGCGCGGTGTGCACGTCACCCCACGTCACACCCGCGGCGCCCCTCGCCGGTGAGACCACCTTTACGGACTCCGATTCCTTCAGGGTCCCACTCACGACCGCCGCGAGGAGAACCTTCACCGCTGCCATAGTCGTGAAGGGAACCTTCACGGACTCAGATTCCCTCAGGATTCCCCTCACGACCACCTCCGGTCCGTCCCGACTCGCCGCACCTGGCCCGCTGCCCCAATGTGGCATTGGGTGCATCTGACGCACCGAACGCCACATTGGGTGCATCCCACGCACCCAATGCCACATTGGGGCGCTAGCCCCACCCACCAAACCGCCGCCCGCACACCCCACCCAGCCACCCACCCAAGCCGCGCGGCCCACCCACCGCCACCACACTCCACGAAACCCAGGCAGCCACACCCGGCCCTGCACCCCGATACGAAGCCTCCCCTGCGGTTCGGGGGTGGGGGTCAACACAAAAAAAACCCCAAAAAAAAAAACACCCCACCCACCAA